>CAXTXZ010000681.1:0-2298 GCA_964248015.1 uncultured Rhodopila sp.
TTGAGGGGCTCGCCAACCTTCCGTGGTGAATTTGCCGAGGTCAGCCACCTGCGGCGCCAGGGCCTCGCTCAAGTAATCGCTCACCTCCTGCCGGGTCACTGGCCGGCTGGACATGACGGCGGCCGCCACCGCCAGGAGAAGCGCGGTCGTCACCGGCAGGTTGTCCCACAACTGCATTTACCTTCCTCCTGTCCAGCCAGGCGATTGATCAGAGAACATGACAGTGCCGTATCGTTCGGCGGCCGGCCTCTTTCAGCGTTGCGTCCAATGGACGATGCTTGGCAGGAGCACGCCGATGACGATGCCGCTCAATCCCATGCCGAGGCCTGAAAACGCGCCTGCCTCCGCGTCCAGGGCCAGCATGCGCGCTGTCCCGATGCCGTGGGCGGCGATCCCTGTCGCCAATCCGCGCGCCCTTGGGTTTCGAACCCCGACGAGATCAAGGATGCCCGTGCAAATCACGGCGCCGATGATGCCGGTCAGGATCGAGACGCCGGCCGCAAGGTTCGGGTCTCCGCCGATTTCCCTGGCAACGGCCATGGCGATCGCCGCGGTTGCCGTTTTCGTGCTGACCGATAGGACGAGAAGTTTCGAGCCGCCCAGCATGACGGCGGTCGCCACGGCCGAAACGCTGGCCGTCATGACACCTGTGGCGACACCCACGAGCACCGGCCCGAAAGCCTGCCGTATGCGCGGCAGGCTGCGATGGAGCGGCACGGCAAGCGCAACCGTCGCGGGGCCGAGCAGGAGTGGGAGCGCCTGCACATTGGCCGTGTATTCCGCGGCGGGGCGGCCCGTGACGGAGAGCAGCGCAACAACGAACGCCACGGCGATCGCGACCGGGTTCGCGATCGCCGCGCCGCCCAGCCACCGCTGAATCCAGCGGCCAGCTTCAAAGGCCAGCAGCGTGCAGGCAAGTTCCACCCAGGGCCATACGTCGGATGGCAGCAACTGCGCATTGTTCATGGTGTGATCACCCTGCCTTTGCGCACGGTCAACGCGTTCCCGCGACAAAGCAACGCCTGGGTCACGCGGCCGGCCACGATCAAGGTCATGACGCTCGATCCCACGAGCGCCAGCAGCATGCTGGGCCAGACCCGGCCGAGCTGGCCCAGTTGCATGACCATGTTAACGCCCGGAGGCAGGAAGAACAGCGACAGATAGGAAAGCAGCGCGTTGGCCGCCGGAACCGCGGGCGCCGACCCGGCATGGCGGGACCACATGACGAGGCCGAGCAGCAGCAGTCCGATGCCCAGCACCGGACCCGGCACCGGCACGCCAAGCAACACGTGCAGGACATTGCCGATCCCTTGGCAGGCGATCAGCGCCGCGAGCGAGCCGAGCATGGACATTACCGTGACCTCGCCCGCGGAAGCTCGCTCCGCTTGCGAGACGATCGCCGCTGTTGCCGCAACCATGCTTGTGTCATCCCGGCCTCCATGGAGCTTTGAGGGGATGATCCGCGCCGGGCCGGTTTTATTCCCGGCGTTGGCGATTTTTTTGCCGCGCGCCGGTTGGCCGGGGTGACAACGACCCGGCCGGAACAGCCTGGTTGGCAAAGTTGCCCACCAAACACTGGTCCGGGAGCAAGGGCGGTTCAGGAACTGGGCGCGCGCAGAAGCTGGGCGAACTCCCCAAGTTCCTTGGTGTTGAGGTCCGACACGGCCTGGAAGCTCATGCCGCCCTGTGCCCAGCTTATCACGTTGTAGCCCTGCGCCTGACCTTCTGGGTTGGCCTGGCCGCCCGGCGAGACGAAGACGTCGATCATGTGCTTGTCGCGCCGGTAGACCAGCACGGCCACGGGACGGCCCGCCAGAACGTCGAGGCGCCCTCCCAGAAGCGGGAACCCCTGCGCGGCCAAGTTTCGCACCGGAGGCGAAAAGTCCAGCCGGCCGTTGAACCATGGCTTGACCGTGTGCTGGTCGGCCGACTCGACATCCATCAGATGACCCGGCTGCAGCGCGCGGACGTGCGCCGCCACGATGTCCAGCATTGGGTTGCCACGGCCCGGCAGGAACGCGAAGGCCACGCCGGCGGCGATGGCCAACCCGGTGCCAAAGGCCGCCCCGTGGCTCCAGCCGCCATGGACGCGGCGCCTTGGCGCCGGCCGCGCCTGTCGCAGGAGCGCGGCACGCAGCGAGGCAGGCGCTGAGTGGCGCGCCAGATTGTCCCTGAGGTCGCCTGACAACGCCTTCAGATCGGCTTGCAGCGCGGCACAGCCCGCGCATCTTTCCAGGTGAGCCGCAAGCGTCGCGGCGCCGAGGGCGTCCAGCTCGTTGTCGAGGTCGGCCTGCACCA
>CAXTXZ010000682.1:0-2297 GCA_964248015.1 uncultured Rhodopila sp.
CCCGAGGTTGGGTCAACCTTAGACGATCGCGCTCTAAGCCGCCACCGTTACCGGCTGGCCGATTGCGGCCGATTTCGCCACCGCCTCGAACACGGCGACGCCGTGCAGGATCTGATCCAGGGGCGTGGGGAACGGGCGGGCGGCGTCGATTGCCGCCGCGAAGGCCTCAAGCTCAGCCGTCAACATGTTGAACTCTGGCGTTTCGGTCACCTCTGGCGTGCCAGCGCCCAGGCTTTCGTTGTTCGCCGGAACCAACCGAAAGGTTGACATGGGGTGGCCCAGGATTTCGGCGAAGCCGCCCGTGCCGTAGATCGCCATGCGGTAGTGCGGCGTCGCCGCGGTCGAACAGAAAATATGGCCCGATGCGCCGTTCTCGAACCGCAGCAACACGTCGGTGGTGTCATCGACATGCGGCGCCGCCCTGCGGGCAACCTGGGCATGGACCTGGCGGACCGGTCCCATCAGGTCGATCATCCCATCCATCAGATGCACGCCGATCGCGGTCATGGCGCCGGCGGGCGCTTCACCGGGTTGTGCCCGCCATGCCGTTTCCGTCAGCGACAGCCCGTGCAAGGCCGTCTGCTCGGCGCTGATTGTCACAAGCGTGCCGAGGCGGCCCTTGGCAACCGCGTCGCGCAGCATGGCCATCGACGGGTGGAAACGACGGTTGAAGCCGACAGCCAGGACGATTCCAGCCTGATCGGCCGCTTGTTTCGCGCGTGTTGCCTCCGCAACGGACAGGCTGAACGGCTTTTCCACGAACACGTGCTTGCCAGCCTGGGCGGAGCGGATCACCTGCTCGGGATGCTGCGTATGCGGCGTGGCGAAGACCACCGCGTCGATGTCCGGGTCGGCCAGGATGGCATCGAGCGAGCCAACCCACCGCAGCCCGGTCTGCGCGCAGAAGGGGGCGGCGGTCGATTGGGTGCGGGTATGGGCGGTGGTGAAGCGGATGCCTGGGCTGGCCAGCACGCTGTTCACCAGGTTCTGGCCCCACCAGCCGAGCCCGACGATGGCTGCTTGTATCATTGATGTCCTCCGGTGATTTCGTTCATGGGGGTTGAGGCGAAGCTCCGCATTGTCCGGGTGCGCCGGCCTGCCAGGGCTTGTCCCGCCTTGGTCTGGACGTTTTCGGCGATGTTGAACAGTTTCACGCCGAGGTGGTCCAGCGCAAACGCCTGATCGTTAAAAGGGCAGTTGAGCGCGGCTGGATCGGCGGCATTGCAGAAGCTCCATTGCCAGACCCGCAGGAGGTGCGACCGGTCATTGCCCTGCTCGCCCAGGACAGAGAAAAATTCGCGTGCAAAGCCGGAAGCCTCGTTGAAAGCCGTGCTGATCGACTTCATGAAGCTTTATGCCGCCTCCAACCGATATTCACCATGCTCGCAAGGCATACGGAAGGGAACATGACCCATGAGCGATTTTGAACTGGCCTGGGATTCACGCTGCGGCGTGGCGGAGTCTCCGGTGTGGGACGAGGCGAACCGGCGGCTGCTGTTCTGCGACATCAATGGCAAGCGGATCAACGCGCTGACAGTGGATACGGGGGCGCGGGACTCGTGGGACTTTCCCGAGGTCGTCGGCAGCTTTGGATTGTGCCGGTCCGGCCGGCTGGTTGTCGCGCAACGCCACCACGTCGTGTTGTTCGACCCGCGAACAGGCAGCCTGAGCAACCTGACGGACAAGGTGGACGAACCCGCCACCAACCGGTTGAACGACGGCAAGGTCGGGCCTGATGGCGCGTTCTGGGTCGGCAGCATGGACGAGAACTCGCCTCGGCGGATGGTCGCTGCGCTGTATCGCGTCACGGCGGACGGCCGGATCACCAAGCAGCGAGACGGCTATGCTGTCTCGAATGGCCTGGCGTGGTCGCCGGATGCGCGCGTCATGTATCACTCCGATTCGACCGCGGGCATCATCGAGGCGTGGAATTTCGACCCGGTCACGGGTGGCCGCGGCGGCCATCGGATCGTGGCGAAACTGACAAGCGAGCAGGGGCGGCCGGACGGCGCGGCGACGGACGCGGACGGCAATTACTGGTCTGCCGGCCCCTCTGCCGGGTGCCTGAACTGTTTCAGCCCGGCCGGCGCCCTGTTGCGGACATGGGCGTTCCCGGTTCCCGGCCCGACCATGCCCTGCTTCGCGGGCGACCAACTCTATGTGACGTCGCTGCGGGATGGCAAATCAGACGCCGTCCTGGCGGAACATCCTACGCTGGGCGGCTTGTTCCGGGCGAAGGCCCCCGCTGCCGGGGCGCCTGTCGCGTTGTTCGCCTATCAATAAGGGCGGTAGCTTTG
>CAXTXZ010000683.1:0-2295 GCA_964248015.1 uncultured Rhodopila sp.
CCCTCAAGGTGATCAAACATGTCGTCAAGCATGCGGCGCCCAAGCGCGCGCAGGCCGGACCAGTCAGGAGGATCAAGGCTTTCCATATCGCCCATGTCGGCGTGCCCCTGTGTTTGCGTGATCACTTCCGCGTCGACAGCCCTGGCGCCAACAGTCCCAACGCCGACAGCACCGCCGCATCCAGCCTGGGGCGCGCGCTGGGGGGACGGGAAACCGCCAGGCCCATGATATCGTCATAACCCCAGAGCGCCCAGCCGATCCCGCGCGCCTCGAATGCGTCCCGCACCGTCTTCAGCCAGTTTAGCCTGGCGCCTGGGTTGAGTTCAGCGGTGGCGCCGAATTCGCCGGCGAGCAGGCGGACATTGTGCTCGCGCGCCCAGGCCGCTGCCTGTTCGATGGTTGCGCCGATCCGAGCGCCGTCCCAACCTAGCCGGCAGTAGTATTTCATTAAATCGCGCGAGCCGGCATCGGCGGCGCTGCCGGCGGCGGCCTCGCAGTCCGCGGGATCGGCAACCGGGAACGGCAGGCGAGCGAACGCCGCCCGGTCGGCCCCTGGCCGGTAAGCGGCAAGCGAGGTCAGCTCCGATGGATCGTAGAGATGGAAACTGTAGATCACCTTGCGGTCGTCCTCGGGCGTCAGCGCCAGCAAGCCGCCGATGCTGCCCCAATCCTGCCCGGTCAGCACGACGGTGAATTGCGGCAGCTCCTTGCGGATGTCGCCCAGCGCGAGATGCTGCAGCGCGCCCCATGCGGCGGGATCGTGCGGGAACACCGGCTCGTTCAGCACTTCCGGCACCGTGCGCGCGGGGTCCAGGCCCCGCAGCGCCGGCGCGAAGGATTGCCAGAAGCGCCGCAACGGCTCGGGATCGGTTTCCAGGCGCCAGTCATGTGGATGCGGGGAAACCACCACGGCCAGGCCCTGCTGCTGGATGCGGCGGATGGCCGCCAGCAGAACCGCGCGGTTTCCGGCCATCGCCGGCTCGATCGCGAGGCGCACGAAGTCGAACCCGGCGGCATGCAGGTCGGCAAGCGCCTGATCGCTCATGTAGCTTGCCAACGCGGCGGGATCACGGCTGGCGGGAAAGCGGAACCAGTTGGTCAGGTTGATGCCGCGGGTCAACGTCACAGGGGCCGCTGGCGCTTGCCCGGATGGCGGCAGGCCAGCAAGAAGGAAACCGAGCAGCAGCAACCGCCAGGCCCGCTGCCGCCTCACTCCGTCACCTTGACGCTGCTGGGCAGGAATCGCTCGACCAGGTAAAGCGGGCGCTGCTTGGTTTCGTTGAAGATCCGCGCCAGGTACTCGCCGATCACGCCCAGGAACATGAGTTGCATGCCACCGAGGAACAGCACAACGGTCATCAGGCTGGGGTATCCCGCGACGGGATTGCCGATGATCAGCGTCTTGACGATGACCTGCGCCGCGTAGACCCCGGACAGCAGCGCGACGCCGAGCCCGACATAGGTCGCGAGCTTCAGCGGCATGACGGTAAAGCTGGTGATCCCTTCCAACGCCAGGTTCCACAATGCCCAGTAGTTCCATGTGCTGACGCCGGCATGCCGGGGCGCCCGGTCGTACAGCACATAGGTTGTCGGATAGCCGACCCACGCGAACAGGCCTTTCATGAACCGGTGCTGTTCCCGCAACTGCCGCACCGCATCCACCACGCGGCGGCTCATGAGGCGGAAGTCGCCGGTGTCCTCCGGCAGCCGCAGGTCGCCCATGCGCTGCATCAGGCGGTAGAAGCCGCGCGCGGTCCGCCGCTTCAGCCAGGTTTCGCCGGCTCTTGTGCGGCGTTTGGCGTAAACCATGTCAAAGCCTTCGCGCCAGCAGGCGATCAGTTGCGGAATCAGTTCCGGCGGGTCTTGCAGGTCGGCGTCGATCACCACCACGACGTCGCCAAAGGCATGATCCAGCCCTGCGGTGATCGCTGTCTCCTTGCCGAAGTTGCGCGACAGGCTGATCAGGGCGACCCGGTCGTCGGCGCGATGCAACGCCTCCATCGCGAGCCGGGTGGCGTCCGTGCTGCCATCATCGACGTAGATGACTTCCCAGCCGGGCACATCGGCCAGGGCGTGCCGCAAGCGGGCATGGAAAGCCGGGAGTCCCGCTGCCTCGTTGTAGGCCGGCACGACGACGGACACCGCGGGCTGCCATGGCCGCCGCCCGGACAGCGGAGAAACCTCCAGCATAAGCACTCCATTAACCAATGGCCGGTAAACCTTCCCGCACAATGAGCGTAGAAGTGCTGAGATTTGGTTAACGCGGCGCGATTTCCTGTGTGGGCGGCGATGCTG
>CAXTXZ010000684.1:0-2290 GCA_964248015.1 uncultured Rhodopila sp.
GCATGATTTTCTTCTGGTGCCATGGGCGCGGCGTGGTCTGGTGTTTAACCGCTTCGCCGCCAAGTCTCTCTCTTCCCCCACAGGGATCACGCACGTTAAGCTAATGGAATGGCCGCTTCATCCCTTCCCAACGACCCACGGACCGACCCATCCGCCCAGGAGCTGATCGCAGCCCGTCCCTGGCTCAAGTACGATGCCATGGCCGGGCTTCTGTTGGACGAAGTCCCGCTCAACCGCATCGCCGACACTGTCGGCACGCCCACCTGGGTCTACTCGGCGGCCATCATGCGCGCCCGCTACAAAGTCCTGGCGGACGCCATGCGGGACGCCGGCCTGGACACCCGCATCCACTACGCCGTCAAGGCCAATGACAGCCGAGCGGTCCTGTCGCTGTTCGCCGGGCAGGGCGCGGGGGCTGATGTCGTCAGCGGCGGCGAGTTGCGCAAAGCCCGCCTTGCCGGCGTCCCCGCCAGCCGCATCGTCTTTTCCGGCGTCGGCAAATCCGCCCGGGAACTCGAACTCGCGCTGGCCGAGGACATCGGCCAGATCAACGTCGAAAGCGCCGAGGAACTCGACATGCTCGCGGCGCTCGCCAGTGCCAGTGGCCGCGCCGCCAGGATCGCCCTCCGTATCAACCCCGATGTCGACGCCCGGACCAACGACAAGATCGCCACCGGCCGGGCGAGCGACAAATTCGGCATTTCCCATGGCGATGCGGTCGCGTTGTACGCCAAAGCCGCCGCCATGCCTGGCATAACCCCAGTCGGCCTCGCCACCCACATCGGCAGCCAGATTCTTGGCCTTGCCCCGTACCGCGACGCCTTTGCCCGCCTCGCCGATCTCGTCCGCGCTTTGCGCGCGCAAGGCTTGCCGGTGACGACGGTCGATTGCGGCGGTGGCCTCGGCATCCCCTATCGCAATGAACCGGCCTCATCCCCCACCGGTTTCGCCGCCACGATGAAACAAGCCTTCCACAACCTGGACGTCCGCCTTGCGCTGGAGCCCGGCCGCTGGCTGGTCGGGCCGGCTGGCGTGCTGCTGGCCTCTGTCATCCTGGTCAAGCAGGCGGCGCACGAACCCTTCATCGTGCTCGACGCCGCCATGAACGATCTTGTGCGTCCTGCCATGTATGACGCTTGGCACGGCATCGTCCCTGTCTCCGCGATCGACGCCGTTGCCCCGGCACGCCCCGCCACTGTGGTCGGCCCAGTCTGCGAAAGCGGCGACACGCTCGCGCGAAGCCGCGCCCTCCCCCTCTTGGCCCCCAACGCGCGTGTGGCGATTCTCGACGCGGGTGCGTATGGTTCGGTCATGAGCTCGACCTACAACGCACGTCCCCTCGCGGCCCAGGTCTGGGTGGATGCCGGCCGCTGGTCGGTCATCCGCGAGCGCCAGCCCCTGGAAGCGCTCTGGAGCCACGACAGGCTGCCCGCATGAACAATCCACCCGCCATCCTGCGCCGCCTCGCGAGCCGCCGTGCCCTGGCACGCGCCGCCCTTTTGTTTGAAATCCTCTGGCCGGCTCTTTGGCCCGCTTTCGCCGTCGCCGGCCTTTTCCTCTGCGCCGCGTTCCTCAACCTGCCGCCGCTGCTTCCGGGTTGGCTGCATGTCGCCGTCCTTGCCCTGACACTGCTGGCCATTCTCGGCCTGTTGACCAGAGGCTTTGCTGGCATCCGCCTTCCCGACAATCGTGCCGCTGATCGCCGGCTGGAAACCCGCTCGGGTCTGCTCCACCGCCCATTGTCCGTTCTGACCGACAAGCCGGCAACCACGGACAGCGTGGGCCATGCGCTCTGGCAGGCGCACGCCGCCCGTGCCCTCGCCCAGATCGGCCGCCTCGATGTCGGCCTGCCGCGTCCCGGCATGGCGCGCCGCGACCCCCGCGCCTTGCGTTACGCGCTGCTGCTGTGCGTGCTTGCCACCCTGGCCATCGCCAACCTGGACGCCCCCGCGCGGCTCTACGCCTCGGTCACGCCATCCCTGCCGGCTGCCCCTGGCGCTCCGGCCACTGAATTGCAGGCTTGGATCACCCCGCCCGGCTACACCCGCATGGCGCCGATCTTCCTGAAGCCCGAGGGCGGCAGCGCGTCGGCCCCCGCCGGCTCACGCCTCACGGTCAACGTCTCTGGCGGCGGCGACACGCCTTCCCTGGCGTTGAACGACCGGACCGCCGCGTTCCACGCGCTGGACCACAACAGCTTCCAGGCCGAGTGGGACCTGGTTCGCGGCGGCCACCTGCCCGTCAAACGCGACGGCATGCCGCTGGGAGCCGGGCCGCTGCCCGTTGTCGC
>CAXTXZ010000685.1:0-2289 GCA_964248015.1 uncultured Rhodopila sp.
CGGCGTCCAGGAGCGACGGGTTCAATCCGGCATCGATCGCCAGTCGGCGGTGGGCGTAGAATTCATACTGTGCGCCCCACTTCCGGCCGGCCATGCAAATCGCCAACTCGTTCAGCGGCGCCGGGATCGAGCTGCCGAAGCGGATATAGGCGCCGACGCGCTGCACGACATCGCAAAGCTGCGGGCTGCGCAGCAGGGCGTTGAACGGGCCACGCAAACCCGATCCCCTGGGGCCGGACTGGATGGCCTCGGCGACCGCGCGCTGCTCGTCTGTCATCGTTTCCGGGGTGAGGGCGGGAAAACGGGGGTCTGGCATGATCGTTCCTTTCTTGGCGTCTCGATGGGCAACATAGCGGGGCTTGCGCTTTGCGCCCAAGGGGTGGGGCGCTGCCCCACGCCCCGCCAAGGGGCGACGCCCTTTGGAACCGCTTAAGGGCGGCGGAGGGAAATTACATCCGCCGCAGATCCAGTGTCTTGGGGTGCTCCGGCGTTCGATGGACGATCGGCTCCCGCATGAGGCCAGGGGTGTGGCCGATGGGAAAGAACCTTGCCCGGCGCCGGGCTTCCGCTTCGTTGGCGTTGACCGGGAACGTGTCATACGACCGGCCGCCGGGGTGGGCCACGTTGTACGTCAGGCCGGCCAGGCTGCGCCCATTCCAGCGGTCGAACACGTCCAGCACCAGCGGCGTGTGCGCGCGGATCGTCGGGTGCAAGGCGCTCGGGGGGTTCCACGCCTTGAACCTTATGCCGCCGACATACTCGCCCTCCTGGTCCGTCCGCGTCAGCGGCACGGCGGCCTTGTTCGCGGTCAGGACGTAACGCTCGTCCACCCAGCCTGTGACGCGCGCCTGCACCCGCTCCACCGAACTGTCGACATAGCGCGCCGTGCCGCTGGCGGACTGCTCCTCGCCCAGGACGTGCCAGGGTTCCAGGGCGTTGCGCAGTTCCAGTTCCATGCCGCGCACCTCGATCTTGCCGATGTGCGGGAAGCGGAACGCCAGATGCGGCGCGAACCAGTCGGGGTCCAGCTTGAAGCCCAATGCGCCGAGGTCTTCCAGGGCGTCACGGAAATCCTGCTCGACGAAATGCGGCAGCATGAAATCGTCATGCACGCGCGTGCCCCAATGAATCATCCGCCGCTCGTACGGGTGCTCCCAGAACGCCGCGATGGCCGATCGCATCAACAGGATCTGCGCCGCCGACATCCTTGCGTGCGGAGGCATCTCCAGCGCCCGGAACTCCACCAACCCGCGGCGGCCCGAGGCGCTGTCGGGCGTGTACATCTTGTCGATGCAGAACTCGGTCCGGTGGGTGTTGCCGGTCATGTCGGCCAGGATGTTGCGGAACAGCCGGTCGGTGACCCAGGGCGCGACGGCTTCGCGCGCCTTGACCTGGGCGAAGGCGATTTCCAGGTCCACCAGGCTGTCCTGGCGAGCCTCGTCGATGCGGGGATGCTGGCTGGTCGGGCCGATGAACTGGCCGCTGAACAGATAGGACAGGCTGGGGTGGTTGTGCCAGAAGCCGACCAGGGACTTCAGCAGGTCCGGGCGCCGCAGGAACGGCGAGTCCTCCGGCGCGGCGGCGCCCATGACGACGTGATTGCCGCCGCCCGTGCCGACATGGCGGCCATCGAGGTTGAACTTCTCGGTCGCCAGGCCAACCTGGCGCGCCTCCTCGTAAAGTTCCTCGGTGATCCTGACCTGATCGGCCCAGTTGCCGGTGGGGTGGACGTTGACCTCGATCACGCCGGGATCGGGGGTGACCGAGAAATGCAGCAGCCGCTCGTCTTCCGGCGGCAGGTAGCCTTCCAGCACGACCTTGCGGCCGGTTTCGGCGGCGGTTCCCTCGACGGCGGCGGTCAGGGCGAGCCAGTCCTCGACCGTGAAGAGCGGGGGGAAGAAGATGTGCAGCAGTCCGCCACGCGCTTCGACCGCCAGGGCGGTGCGCACGACGCTTGGGTCGCTTTTGCCGATGACGGGCAGCGCCTGGGCGATGGGGCGGAAGTTCTCGATGCCGCCGGTCCCGTTCAGCGGGCCTCGGCTGCGCAGCGCCTGATGGGACGGCAGCGCCCGCCTTGGCGCGAAGGGATCGGGTTCGAGGTCGAACTCCGCCTTGGCGGGATCGACCCAGGGCAGCGATTCCAGCGGCAGGCGCAGGCCGACGGGGCTGTCGCCAGGCGCCAGGAACATTTCCCCGGCCCTGAAGACCCACTTGCCCGACTGCCAGCGGCGCGTGCCGGCGTCGATGACGCGGCGCAGCGGCAGCACGCTGCCGACCGAGCCGCCCAGC
>CAXTXZ010000686.1:0-2285 GCA_964248015.1 uncultured Rhodopila sp.
CCAAACAGAATGCGACCTAACGCGCTTCCACGATGCGCGATGCCGAGGAGGAAACAATGCGCGTATCCATGAGCCTGCCGACGCACGACTGGGCCGCCTGTGGTCCCGCCGCCCGCCAGGCGGAGGAAGACGGCTTCGACAGCGTGCAAAGCAGCGAGCTGAAGCACGACCCATTCACCCCGCTGGCCTTCGCCGCCCTGGCGACCGAGCGGGTGCAACTCGTCACCTCCGTCGCCATCGCCTTCCCGCGCAGCCCCATGGTCGTGGCCAACCAGGCCTGGGACCTGCACACGCACTCCAAGGGACGTTTCGTCGTCGGCCTCGGCAGCCAGGTCAAGGCGCACAACGAGCGCCGCTTCTCCACCCCCTGGATCGCCCCCGCCGCCAGGCTCGGCGAGTACGTCGAATCCCTGCGCGCCATCTTCCGCTGCTGGGAACACGGCGA
Organism: uncultured Rhodopila sp.; assembly: GCA_964248015.1. Lineage (GTDB taxonomy): Bacteria > Pseudomonadota > Alphaproteobacteria > Acetobacterales > Acetobacteraceae > Rhodopila. The sequence continues at coordinate 446 of CAXTXZ010000686.1, forward strand.
GAAACTGCGCTACGCCGGCAAGCACTACAACTTCTCCCTGATGACGCCCGAGTTCTCGCCCCCCGCGCAGGGCCTGCCGCTGCCGCCGGTGGCGATGGCCGCGGTCGGCCCGCTGATGCTGAAAACCGCCGCCCGCGCGGCTGACAGCGTCCGCCTGCACAGTTTCGCCACCCGCGAGTACCTCGAACAGGTCGTGCGCCCCCTGCTGGCCGAGGAACTCGCCGCCGCCGGCAAGTCGTTCGAGAACTTCGAGGTCACCGGCGGCGGCTTCGTCGCCACCGGCCCCGACGCCGCAACGGTTCGGGAGGCCGCCGAGAAAGCCCGCTACCGCGTGGCCTTCTACGGCTCCACCCCCGCCTATCGCGGCGTGTTCGACCTGCACGGCGTGTCCGACCTCGGGATCAAGCTGACCGAGATGTCCAAGCAGGGCCTGTGGAACCGGATGGCGGCGGAGGTTCCCGACGACGTGCTCGACCTGTTCGTCGCCCGCGCGACCTACGACGAGCTGCCGGCGGCGATCGAAAAGCGCTACGGCGGCATCGTCGACACGGTGTCCGTCGATTTTGCCCCCGATGCCAGCGCCAGCCTGCGCCGCGCCGTGATTGAGGCGATCCAGCGCATCCCAAGCCCGTTCAAGGGCTTCCGGACCTGAAGCAGCGCGCCATGCCGCCGATCATCCCGAAGCAAGCGCCCAACCGTAGGAACCCCCCATGAACCTGTTCAACCTGGCCGGCAAGGTCGCCATCGTCACCGGCGGCAACGGCGGCATCGGCCTCGGCATGGCCCAGGGCATCGCCTCCCTCGGCGCCAAGGTCGTCATCGCCGGGCGCAACGCCGACAAAGCCGCGATCGCGCTGGAAACGTTGCGCGACATGGCCGCCGAGGCCTTCTTCATCGCCGCCGACGTGACCCGAAAGGCCGCCTGCCTGTCGCTGGTCGCGGACACGGAAGCGCATTACGGCCGCGTTGACATCCTGGTGAACAACGCCGGCACGTCCATCCGCAAGATGCCGCAGGACTTCACCGAGGAAGACTGGCATCAGGTCATGGACACCAACCTGACAAGCGCCTTCCTGTGCGCCCAGGCCGCCTACCCGGCGATGCTGAAGGCCGGCGGCGGCAAGATCATCAACATCGGCTCGATGATGTCGCTGTTCGGCGCGCCCTACGCCACGCCCTACGCCGCCAGCAAGGGCGGCATCGTGCAGATGACCCGCGCCCTGGCCACCGCCTGGGCCAAGGACAACATCCAGGTCAACGCGGTGCTGCCCGGCTGGATCGACACCGACCTGACCAGGCGGGCCAGGCAGCAGGTCGAGGGCCTGCACGAAAGCGTGGAGAAACGCACGCCGCACGGCCGCTGGGGAACCCCCGCCGACATGGCCGGCATAGCGGCGTTCCTGGCCAGCCCTGCCTCTGATTTCGTGACGGGAACGGCGATCCCGGTTGATGGCGGCTTCTCAGTCGCCATGTAGACACAATGGGCCTGCATTCGCCGCCGCCTCGACAATCGCCGCTTGCGGTTGCGCCCGCCCCACCGAACAGTGCACATACCGCACCGCGCCAAACTGTAGAGAACCGTACCCATGGATGAGCCGATCCAAGTCACCCGCCTGCCGTCCGGACTGACCGTCGTGACCGAACGCATGGAGCGGGTCGAAACCGTCTCGATCGGCGCCTACGTCGCCACCGGATCGCGCAACGAAACCGCCGAGGAAAACGGCGTCTCCCACTTCCTGGAGCACATGGCGTTCAAGGGCACCGAAACCCGCAGCGCCGCCGCCATCGCCGAGGAGATCGAGGCCGTCGGCGGCCACATCAACGCCTACACCGCCCGCGA
>CAXTXZ010000687.1:0-2285 GCA_964248015.1 uncultured Rhodopila sp.
TGGGCGGTTAGCTCAGCGGTAGAGCGTCTCGTTTACACCGAGAGGGCCGGCGGTTCAAATCCGTCACCGCCCACCAGTCGAGCATTGCACCGCTGCGAGCATGTTATCGCTGTTTTGGCATGGCAATTGCAACATGTTGTTTCTTGTCAACGACGATAAGTGGCTCCATCAATTAGACCCTCATGGCCCCCATAGGGCAATCGCTTGAACGCCCGGGCGTTTCTGGCGCGAGATGAGGCTGACCTGTGGGCAAGCTTGCTTTGGGAGGTTTGGCTTGACGGCGTGACTGACGCTTTGGCTGGCGCCTGGGGATGCTCCGCTTTCGAAGCAGAGGCCGCAGGGAAGCAAGCGGATGTCTGTCCGCCGCGTCGCCGGTATGGGGACCAGTGCTGTCTGCCTGTCACGCGGATGGAGCCGCCGCCGGACTGGCGCGCACGGCTTCGGCCTCAGCGCCCGAGGTGGCCGGCGTGGCGGCAACCGGCCGCCGTGGAAAGACCGGAACGCTGACCGCGCCTCACGCCTTGTGGAGTCTTCTTCGCGGCCTCTGCGTCGAAGCGGCCGTTCGACCGGATGCCGCCCCTGAACGGTCGGCACGGCCTGCGGGACAGCAACCGTCCCGCAGCCTGAACCGCCTGCCTGAACCTCAGGGCGGTTCAGGCGATCGCCATAATGGCCCCAAACGCCCTTGACGCCACTGGCTGCCCATCCTACACGCTCCCCCCTGCAACTGCGGGTGTAGCTCAGTTGGTTAGAGCGCCGGCCTGTCACGCCGGAGGTCGCGGGTTCGAGCCCCGTCACTCGCGCCAGCGGCAGCCTTCCTGAATCGCTGCCTTTCCTTTCGTATGAAAATTTTCCTCCGCGCGCCCTATGGCGGCGGCGGCGCAATGGGTCTAAGAGATGCCGCACCGCGAAGCAGCCGGCCTTGGCATCCACGCGTGCCGGCCTAGTTAAGGCAGCGGTGCGCTCTGCGACCCAACTTGGAGCTGTCATGCAGCCAGTATTGTTTGGTTACCTGCCCATCCTGGTGTTCCTCGTGATCGCCGGAGCGATCGCCATAGCCATGGTGATGGGTTCAATGCTTGCCGCGCGCCAGAAGCCCTACGCAGAAAAACTGTCGGCTTACGAATGCGGGTTCGATGCATTTGATGACGCACGGCGCAAGTTCGACGTGCGTTACTACCTGGTCGCCATCCTTTTCATCATCTTTGACCTGGAAGTCGCATTCCTGTTTCCCTGGGCCGTCGCGTTGAAGGGCATTGGCGCTTTTGGCTTCTGGTCGATGATTATCTTCCTTGCAGTGCTTACCGTCGGCTTCATCTACGAGTGGTGCAAAGGCGCGTTGGAGTGGGAGTAGCAGCATGAGCGACACTGTACTGGCTTGGAACCGCGACCACCTGCCGCCAGGCCCCCAACAGGATGCCGTCATCAAGGGCATCACGGGTGAGATCGCCGACAAGGGATTCCTGGTCGCCAATATCGACAAGGTGGTCAACTGGGCGCGCACGGGCAGCCTGTGGCCGATGACCTTCGGCCTGGCCTGCTGCGCCGTGGAGATGATCCACGCCTACATGCCCCGCTACGATCTTGACCGGCTTGGCGTCATTCCCCGCGCCTCTCCTCGGCAGAGCGACGTGATGATTGTCGCGGGCACCCTGACCAACAAGATGGCGCCCGCCCTGCGCCGGGTTTACGACCAGATGCCGGAGCCCCGGTGGGTGATCAGCATGGGTAGCTGCGCCAATGGCGGCGGCTACTACCATTACTCCTATTCCGTTGTACGTGGTTGCGACCGCATCGTGCCGGTGGACATCTATGTCCCCGGCTGCCCGCCAACCGCCGAAGCCTTGGTCTACGGGATCATGCAACTGCAAAAGAAGATCCGCCGCACCGGGACGATCCTGCGTGGCTGAGGAACCCTCGCCGCCGCCTTCCGCGATGGAACTGCTGGGACAAGCGGTCGCCTCGATTCCCGGCATTGCCAATGTCCGTATCGAGCTTGGCGAACTTCTCGCCAGCGTGGAACGCGACTCCCTGCTCGTGGTCATGACCACGCTGCGGGACAATCCACGCTTTGCCTTTGAGCAAGTCATGGACATCTGCGGCGTGGACTGGCTGAACCGGGCGGAAAGAACCGAAAGATTCGACGTCGTCTACAACCTGCTTTCGGTATCGCTGAACCAGCGCCTGCGGCTGATCACCACGACCGACGCGGCAACCCCGGTGCCCTCTGTTCATGCCATCTGGCCGGCGGCGACGTGGTGGGAGCGGGAGGCTTGGGATCTGTT
>CAXTXZ010000688.1:0-2276 GCA_964248015.1 uncultured Rhodopila sp.
GCTGATCTCCGGCGCGGTGGCGAAGTCGGCGAACGGATCGTGCGATGCGTAGTAGATCGCGTTGGCCCGCGCCATGAACCGGTCCAGCCGCTCCGCCGTCACGCCCGCCCAACCTTTGAAGTCGGGGCCTTCGAGGCCGGCGCCCGCAGGATCAGCCAAAGGCCGACGGCGACCATCGGCAGCGACAGCGCCTGCCCCATCGTCGCGCCGAACGCCAGGAAGCCCAGGAACGCGTCAGGCTCGCGGAAGAATTCCCCGGTGATCCGCGCCAGGCCGTAGCCGCACAGGAACACCCCGGTCAGCAGGCCGAACCGTTGCCGCAGAGCCTGCCGCCGCGACAGCGCCGCCATCAGCGTGAACAGCAGCACGCCCTCCAGCAGCGCCTGGTACAACTGGCTGGGATGCCGAGGCTCCAGCCCGGCGCGCGGAAAGATCATCGCCCATGGCAGCCACTCCGGCGCTGGCCGGCCCCACAGCTCGCCGTTGATGAAGTTCGCCACCCGCCCAAGCCCCAGCCCGATCGGCGCGACCACCGCGATCCGGTCGCCGAAGCCCAGCATGGCAATGCCGTTGCGGCGGCAGAAGGCGACGGCCGCGACGATGACCCCCAGCATGCCGCCATGGAAGCTCATGCCGCCTTCCCAAACGGCGAGGACCCGCGCCGGGTGCGCCAAGTACGCCGCAGGCTGGTAGAACAGTACGTAGCCCAGCCGCCCGCCCAGCACGACACCCAGCGTCGCCCAGGTCAGGAAGTCGTCCACCTGCAACGGAGTCGCCACCGCCGGCGGCAGCAGGACCAGCCGCCGCATCAGCCGCCAGCCGGCAACCAGGCCGACGATATAAGCCAGCGCGTACCACCGTATGCTAAAAGGCCCAAGCTGGATGATAACCGGGTCGAATTGCGGAAACAGCAGGACCGGGATCATGCGTAGCGGTCTGCGGCCGCCAGGTAACCCTGCACATACTGCCGGATGCCCGCTTCAAGCGGCGTGAACTGGCCGCCATAGCCGGCCGCCCGCAGCCGCTCCATCGGCGCCTGGGTGAACGACTGGTACTGTCCGCGCAGGCGCAGCGGCATGTCGATGAACTCGACGTTCCTGGGCCGCCCCGCCGCGTCCGCCACCGCGTGCGCCAGATCGAGGTAGGTCCGCGCCCGCCCGGTGCCCAGGTTGAACAGCCCGCTGACCGAGGGCGTGTCCATCAGCCACAGCAGCACGTCCACCACGTCGCCGACCCAGATGAAGTCGCGCGCCTGCGCCCCGTCCGCCAGGCCGGGCTGGTCGGACTTGAACAACTTGGCGACGTCGTTGGCAACGATCTCGTCATGCTTGACCTTCACGACCGAGATCATGCGCTCCTTGTGGTACTCGTTCGGGCCGTAGACGTTGAAGAACTTCAGCCCCGCCCATTGCGGCGGATGCGCCCGCCGCTGGGCCAGCGCCTTGGCCGCCAGCAGGTCGAAGGCGTGCTTGGTCCAGCCATACAGGTTCAGCGGCCGCAGCCTCTCCAGCGCCGGCACGGAGAAATCGTCGGCGAAGCCCAGCGCGCCGTCGCCATACGTCGCCGCCGAGGACGCATACACAAAACGCACCCCGTGCCCGCCGCACCATTCCCACAACCGCCGGCTCAGCTCGACGTTGGTCGCCCAGGTTTGATCGCCGTCCACCGCCGTCGTCTCGCTGACGGCGCCCAGGTGAAACACCATCTCCAGTGGCGGATGCGACGCCAGGAACGCCGGCAGCTCAGCCGGTGGCACGACGCGGGCCGGCGGGTGCTTGGCCAGGTTGCGCCACTTGCCCTCGCAGCCCAGCGTGTCGGCGACAACGGTCTCATGGCCGCGCCGCGACAGCGCCGCTTGCAGGTTGGAGCCGATAAAGCCCGCGCCGCCCGTGATCAGGATCATGGGCGCGCTATATAAGGAAGCCGAGACAGCGGCGAAAGCCGTTTCAACCAACAGGAGCGCACCAATGGCCGACCGCCCGAAATTTTTCGACGACATAGCTGGCGTGGCCGGCGGGGCGATCTCCGCCCTGGCCGGCCTGCGCGAGGAAACCGAGGCCATGATGCGCGCCCGCATGGACGACCTAATCGGGCGCCTCGACCTGGTGCGGCGGGAAGAGCTGGAGGCGGTCAAGGAACTCGCCGCCAACGCCCGCGCCGCGCAGGAGGCCGCCGAAACCCGCGCCGCCGCGCTGGAAACCCGCCTGTCCGCGCTGGAATCCCGTGTCGCCGCCCTTGAAGCCTCTCCGGATGTCGTGGCGCCGGAAGGGCTTTAG
>CAXTXZ010000689.1:0-2275 GCA_964248015.1 uncultured Rhodopila sp.
GCGCCAGGGCGGTGGCGACGGCGGCATCGACCGCGTTGCCGCCGGCGTCGAGCATGGCGATGCCGGCCTCGGCGGCGGACCGGGCCTGGGAGACGACGATGCCGCGCCGGCCGTGGGCGGCGGGTTTCGACAGCGCCCAGTTCTGGGTGAGGTGGGGCGACGGGACAAAGGTCATGGGCGGGCGGCTCCTGCGATTGGGACGATGATGGCAAGCCCGGCGCGCGCGCGCCAGGCCCGCGTGACGGATGCGGCGTGGACTGGAGCACGACGCGGACGCGGACCAGGCGGTTGCGCCGCGTCGCTGGCGGCCGGCGGCGCCTTGGGCGAGAACCCCGGCAAGGCAGGCGACAAGAGGCGGGCCGGGCTGTCTGTCGCTCCGCGGGCCGGTTTGCGCCAAATTTGTCGGAAGATTTTACATAAGCGTATTACAGTCGTTGATAAGTATATAGTATGTTATTGATTTTAATAGTTTCTTTATACTTGGCATAATACATGCGTATGGCCGCCACGCGCAACAGGATGACAATGATGAACAAGATGTTTCTAGCGGCGACCATCGCGGTCACGGCGGCCGGCATGGGGCAGGCGTCCGCCACGACCATCACCTTTGACGAGTTTTCTCCAGGCACTTCGGTGTCGGCCAGCACCTATGCCTCCCTTGGAGCGGCGTTTGGCGGGACCAACGCGGGAATTCAGGCCGGCCTCAGCAGGGGTGATTCGGGAAACTGGGGTTTACAAGGCACCAATGGCCCGGGTTTCCTCGGCTTCAACAGCGGCAGCTTTGGCGACAGCGTCACCTTCGCTTCGCCAGTAAAGAGCGTCAGCCTTGATTTCGCCCGCGCCAACGGCTCGTCTTCCGACAGCATTAGGCTGACGGCGTTCGATGGCGCCAACGCCGTCGGATCGACTTCGGCCGTCTTGGGGGCCGTCAACAACTGGTCGACGCTTTCTCTCAGCAATCCGGCCATCACCAGCATCCAGTGGAACGGGACGGGAGCGGGCTTCCAGCCTTACGGCGTCGACAATTTCGTTTTCAACGCGGCAGCGGTGCCCGAGCCGGCGCCGCTTGCGCTGCTTGGCGCCGGCCTTGCCGGCGTTGGCCTGGTCCGCCGCCGCAAGATCGCCTGATCCCGTTCAACGCGGCACGCGCCCGGCGTCCTGGGACGCCGGCGGTCGCGGCGGATGACCCGCTGGCCGGCGCATGAGCAAGCTTCGCCGCCCTTGGCTCCCGGGATGGGTCTTGCAATGCGCGAGGCGCGCTGCTTAGTCCCGTCGGGACGATGGCTGGAGGCCCAGTGACCCTTTTCACGCCGGTGACCCGCGCGCTCAGCCAGTTCGACGATCCGGTGTTCATCGGCGTCGTCTGGCGCAGCGTCGCCTGGTCGGTGGCCTGCTTCGCCGGCCTGCAAGCGGGCGCGACATGGCTGGTTCACCGTGTCCTGGAACTGCACGGCTTGCTGGCGTGGCTGGCCGACATCGCGGGGGTGTTCGGGGCGGCGCTGCTTGCGCTCTGGCTGTTCCTGCCGGCGGCGGCGGCGATCGGGATGCTGTATTTTGACCGAATCGCGCTTGCCGTGGAACAACGCTTCTACCCCTGGCTGCCGCCGCCTGCCGGCGAGGCATTGAGCGTGCAGCTCTGGGACGGGCTGGTTGTTGCTGTGAAGGTTCTTTTGCTGAATATTGTCGCGTTGGCATTGACGTTCGCGCTGCCGGGGATCGGGCTGATCCTGGCGTGGCCCATCGCCGGCTATGCCATCGGGCGCGGCCTGTTTGTCGCGGTCGCGATGCGCCGCATGCCACGTCCGGCGGCGGAGTCCATGTACCATGGGAACCGGTTGACCGTGCTTGCCCAGGGCCTGGTCCTGGCGCTGGCGGCTTACGTTCCACTTATGAATCTGTTGATTCCGGTGGTCGGCATTGCCGCGATGGTTCACCTGCTTGACATGATGTCACCGGCCGCGTCCGTTGCGCGGCGTGGTCGGTTCGTAAACGGATCGATGAAATAAATGAAACCGAAGGTTGTTTCGCCCATAGGCTCCATGCTAGACAAACGTTTCTATTTTAACCGGGTAAAGTGCCTTGTTCAAACGCCGCAAGCCCGACGATCCGACAACGGCCGTGAATCCAACGCCCGCGGTGGCACCACCAGAGGTAGCAAAGCCGTCGCCGGCCGCAGTCCCTTCCCTGTCGGAGGAAAAAAAGATTCCTGAACCCATCCAGGCGGCGCGTCCGCCCGCCAGCCAAGCGCTTCCGTCGCCCGACAGCGGCCTTGGCG
>CAXTXZ010000690.1:0-2273 GCA_964248015.1 uncultured Rhodopila sp.
GCGGCGCTGGCGTGTGTGACCGCTTGGCAGATGGGCAGGCCGCGCGCGGTATGACCCCTGGTGGGCGGGGACCCCAAGCGTCGCCTGTCGGAGCAAGGGTCCTGACAAGCGACGCGGAGGCGGGTTAGTCTAGGCTGCCGACCAGCAGCGTCGTGACGCGACGGGCGAAGGTGGTGGCATCGGCCGGAAGGTCGCCCTCCTGCACCTGGGCCAGGTCCATCAGGGTGGCGGCGGCTTCCTTGATCAGTTCCTTGTCTTCCAGCTTGGCGGAGAGGATTTCGACCAGCTTGTGCCTGGGGTTGACCTCCAGCACCGGCTTGGCCGGCATCATGGCGCGTCCGGCTCGGCGCATCAGGCGCTGCATCTGCAAGTCGGGGCCCTTGCCGTCGGAGGCGAGGACCACGGCGCTGTCGGTCAGCCTCGCGGTGGAGCGCACGTCGGAGACGCGGTCGCCGAGGGCGTCCTTCATGGCGTAGAGCAGCGGCGAGATGTCGGGCTGGTCCTCGCCTTTCGACAGGTCGTCGGCGGCCTGGGTGACGCTGCGCAGCTTCTTGCCCTCGAAGCTGTCCAGCCGTTCTGGCCAGAAGGCGTCGATCGAGTCGGACATCAGCAGCACTTCCAGGTTCTTGGCGCGGAAGCCCTCAAGCTGGGGGGAGTTCTTGAGCGCCTCGGCCTGGTCGCCGTTCAGGTAGTAGATGGTGTCCTGGCCTTCCTGCATGCGGATGACGTAGTCCGGCAAAGAGGTCCAGCCGTCCTGGGTGGAGGAGCGGAAGCGCAGCAGGGGCGCGATCTCGGCGCGGTGCTCGTTGTCCTCCCAGACGCCTTCCTTCATGATCTGGCCGAAGTTTTCCCAGAACTTGTTGTAGTCGTCGGCGTCCTTGGCGCGATTTTTCAGCTCGGTCATGACGCGGCCGATCAACGCCTTGCGGATGCGGGCCAGCACGGGCGTGGTTTGCAGCATCTCGCGCGAGACGTTGAGCGGCAGGTCTTCCGTGTCCACCACGCCGGACACGAAGCGCAGCCAGTGCGGCAGCAACTCGGCCTTGTCGGTGATGAACATGCGCCGGACGTGCAGGCGGACATGCGCGTCACGGTCGTTGTCCACGACGTCGAACGGCTTCATGCTAGGGATGAACAACAGGCAGAAGTATTCGAGCGTGCCCTCGGCTCGCCAGTGCAGCGTGGCCCAAGGCTCGTCGAAGTAGTTGCCGAGGTGGCGGTAGAATTCCTTGTAGGATTGCTCGGTGGTTTCCGACTTGGCCTTGCGCCAGAGGGCGGTGCCCTCGTTGGCGGCCTGGTCCTTGCCGTCCTGGTGCACGGTGATCGGCAGGGTGATGTGGTCGGCCCATTTGCGGATCACGGTTTCCAGGCGGATCGGTTCGAGGTACTCGGACGCGTCGGCCTTCATGCGCAGCACGATGTCGGTGCCGGGCTGCTCGCGCGTCGCCGGACCCAGGGTGAACTCGCCCTTGCCCTCGGAGGACCAGACGAAGGCTTCGTCCGAGCCGGCCTTGCGGGAGGTGACCTCGACCCGGTCGGCGACCATGAAGGCGGAGTAGAAGCCGACGCCGAACTGGCCGATCAGGTTGGGGCGGTCCTCGGGCTTGCTGCTGGCGAGGTTCTGCGCGAAGGCGCGGGTGCCGGAGCGGGCGATGGTGCCGAGGTTGTCGATCATCTCCTGGCGGGTCATGCCGATGCCGTCGTCGGCGATCAGCAGGGTGCTGGCCTGCTTGTCCGGGACGACACGGATCTTGGCGTCCGCCGGGGGAGCGAGAGAGGGGTCGGTCAGCGCCTCGAAGCGTCGGCGGTCCACCGCGTCGGCGGCGTTGGCGACGAGTTCTCGGAGGAAAATCTCACGCTCGGAATAGAGCGAGTGGACCACGAGGTCGAGCAGGCGGCCGACTTCGGCCCCGAATGTGTGTTGTTCCAATACGGTGTCGTTCATGCGTAGCCTCCTTGCGCGCCGCGATATGCGTTCTGTGATGCTTGGTTTCAATGCGTCAGCGCATTCTGGTGCGGTTGGAGGTCAAATTTGCGTTAGATTGGCAACACGACGAAGAGGCGCGATTTCAGGACCAGCGGCGAGGTTAGGTTTACAGCATAATCAGGGTCTGCTTCATGGCACATTATGGCCAGGGGCCATGGTCACCAGGCTGGCCGGTATGGGTAACTTGGAAACATCCTGCCCTGTTCTAGTCGCGACAGGGTTCGGCCCTGTCGCGGTTTGGGCCAGGCCGTTCAGCGCCCGCGCCACCGCCACGGAATGACGGATC
>CAXTXZ010000691.1:0-1905 GCA_964248015.1 uncultured Rhodopila sp.
GCGCCGAGCGCGTCCGGCAATGTCGCCGCGCCTGAGCTGACGCCGTGGACCTGCTCGGGCTTTGCCCCTGTGACAGCGGCCTCAGGCGAATAAGCTGCTGCGCAATGCCAGCCATGGCGCAGCCGCCGCCTGAAGCGCTCCGCCACCTCGTCCCGTTGGTCCGGCAGGCGCAGGAGGCCCATCGCGGCGGCGCTGGCCAAGTCGCGGAGCGCCTCTGCCTTGACGTGCTGGAACTGGTTCCAACCGAGCGCGACGCGCTGCGCCTTCTTTATGAGATCCGCAAGGCGGGTGGCCGGCAGGTCGCCGCCGAGGCGCTGGTCCGCCGCCTGGTCGCGCTCGACCCCAACAACTTCTCGGCAACCCTTGAGCTGACGCTCCTGCTCCTGCGAAAAGGCACCTTGGCGGAGGCGGAGCTTCAGGCTCGCAATGCCGTTCGCATCGCACCCGAGCATGCCCAGGCGCACAACCTGATGGGCATGGTCCTGACCGAGGCGCACAAGCCGCAACTGGGTGAATATCATTATCGGCGCGTGCTCGCGCTGACCAAGGCCCGCGATCCGATCCTGCTGGCGAATCTGGCCTGGAACCTGAAGACCCAGGGCAAGATGGAGGAGGCGCGACGTCTTTACGAGGAATCGGTGACCCTCGCGCCCGACGTGCCACAGACTTTGCTCGGCTGGGCACGCATGGAGGAAGCAGACCGGCAGTTCGAGAGAGCCGGCACGATACTGGATCACGCCGAAAGGATGTTCCCTGATGACCCGAGCCTGCTGCTGGCCCGCGCGGTGCTCCTGGGCCGCGTGCGGCGCCATGAGCAAGCACTCGTTGTCTTGCAAAGGATCGAGGAAATCAGCCGCGACGGGGGCCTGGGTCCCGACGAACTGCTGGAGAAGGGTGCGCTGCTCGACCAGATGGGCCGCCACGCGGAGGCGTTTGCCGCATTCGACGAAGGCAAGCGCCTGGCCCGCGCGCTCAGTGGCGAGCGTTACCAGGCCGAGCACGCGCAGCAACTGGCGGAACGCCTTAAACGTTTCTTCGTCAGCAATCGACTGAAAATCCTTCCCCGCGCCGGCATCGCCGATACCCTGCCGCAGCCTGTATTCATCCTTGGCTTCCCGCGTTCCGGCACGACTCTGGTGGAGCAAACGCTGTCCGCGCACCCGCGCATTTCGGCTGGCGACGAACTGCCTTTGATAAGCGACATCACTGGGATGATGTCGCGCATGTTCGACAGCCCATTGGCCTACCCCGAGGCGCTGGCGGAACTCTGGATGGCCGATCATCGCGAGGGGCTTGACAGCCTTCGAAACCATTATCTCGAAAAGGTGCGCCAGCGCGATGTCGTTGAGCCAGGCGCGGCCTGGTTCACCGACAAGATGCCGCTCAACGAAACCCATCTGGGCCTGATCGCGCTTCTGTTTCCCGGGGCGCCCCTGATCCATGTGCTGAGGCACCCTTTGGATGTCGTGCTGTCCGTCTTCTCCAACCACCTGACGCACGGCTTCTTCTGCTCGTACGAGCTGGAGACGGCGGCGCGGCATTATGTGCTGGTCATGGACCTGGTCGAGCACTACCGCCGTGAGATGACGCTGCGCTACCTGCCGATCCGCTACGAGGACATCGTCGATGACCAGGGCGCCAGCGTCCGGCGCATGCTTGACTTCATCGGCGAGCCATTCGACGAAGGCTGCCTGCGTTTCCATGAGAACCGACGCTACGCGCGCACGGCCAGTTACGCCCAGGTAACCGAGAAACTATATGATAGGTCGCGCTTCCGATACCGGCATTACCTGGCGCAGTTGGAGCCGGTGATTCCGATCCTGCGGCCGGTGATCGAGCGTCTTGGCTATCCGGCGGGCTAAAACGAAACGACCTTGGTTGATCCGCCGCCCCGTGCCGAGGAAA
>CAXTXZ010000691.1:1915-2271 GCA_964248015.1 uncultured Rhodopila sp.
CTACAAGGGCTTGCTTCCGTTGTTGACCGCCTGCGACCATCTATCGCAGCTTCCGTCTCGCATGCGGCGGACACCCACCTGGTTGTGCATGGCGCCAATCTGGATATGACCCACCGGCGTTTGCAGAAGCGTCTCGGGCCCTGCCTCGGACCAGACAGCGTGTGCGCTTCGCTGGGCCTTATCAGCGCAAGGACATCAGTCGCCTGATCACCGCCGTCGATTGCGTGACCGTCCCGTCAATTTGTTGGGAGAACTCTCGGTTGGTCATCCGGGGGCATTTGCCCATCGGCGGCTTGGTTTGCCAGATCGGCACAGTATCCGCAGGATGCCATGGTCCCAGGAACAATGCGATGATG
>CAXTXZ010000692.1:0-2270 GCA_964248015.1 uncultured Rhodopila sp.
TGGGGGCCGGATCTGAGGATGCTCTATAACGATGCGTATATTCCCGCGCTGGCCGAGCGCCATCCCGCTGCCCTCGGACGTCCAGTCGCGGAGGTGTGGGGGCCGGTCTGGGAACAGGTGTCGCCGCCTTTCCACCAAGCCATGAGGACAGGCGAGGGGTTTTCGCAGACCAGCATGGAACTGCCGATGGTGCTTCGCGGCAGGCTGCAAACGACCTACTGGAATTTCAGCGCCGCCCCGATCCGGAGCGAAGACGGCAACATCGTTGGCTTGTTGAATCAAGCCGTCGAGATCACCGACCAGGTCGTGGCTGAGCGCAATCGCGACGCGGCCGAACAGGAACTGCGCGCCGTCAACGAGACACTGGAGGCCGCCGTTGAGCAGCGCACGCAGGAGCGTGACCGGCTCTGGCGCAATACCCAGGACATGCAGGTTGTCATCGACGGCGAAGGTGTCTTCCAGGCGGTGAACCCGGCTTTCAGCGCCATTCTGGGATGGTCGCCGCAGGAAGTCATCGGCCGCAAGGTGTTCGATTTCCTGATCCCTGAAGATGAGCAGGTGACCCAGAGCGCGCTTCAACGCGCTCGCAACCAGGCCCTTCCCGTGGTCGAAAATCGCTATCGGCATAAAGATGGCGGGTTCCGCTGGATCTCGTGGGTCGCCACGCCCGAAGGCGGCCTTATCTATGCAAGCGGCCGGCACATCACCGCAGAGAAGGCGCGGGCGATGGCGCTTCTGCTGCTTGAGAACATCGTTCAGTCCAATCCCGCGCCAATTTGCGCCTTTGACACCGCCTATCGATTGATCGCCTTCAATAAAGCCCACAATGACGAGTTCTTCCGCGTCAACGGCTACCACACGAAGATTGGGGACATCTTCCCCGACCTGTTCGTGCCGGAGCAGGCGGCGGTGATGCGTGCCTTGATGACGCGTGCCCTGACGGGCGAGTCTTTCACCGTGGTGGAAGAGTTCGGCAAACCCGAACTGGGCAAGCCTTACTGGGAAATCTCCTACACGCCCTTGCGCGACGAGAAAGGGATGATCTTTGGGGCTTTCCATCATGCCCTGGACATCTCCGCGCGCTTGCATGCGGAGGCTGAGCTGCGGGAAGCGCAGGACGCCCTGCGGCAGTCGCAGAAGATGGAGGCGGTGGGCCAGCTCACCGGCGGGCTGGCGCACGACTTCAACAATCTGCTGACCGGCATCAACGGCAGCCTGGAGCTGCTCGCCGCGCGCGTGGCGCAGGGGCGGACCACGGACATGGACCGCTATGTCAACGCCGCGCAGGCCGCGGCAAGGCGCGCGGCTGCCCTGACGCACCGCCTGCTGGCCTTCTCGCGACGGCAGACGCTGGCGCCGAAGCCAACCGACGTGAAGCGCCTGGTGACGGGGATGCAGGAGCTGATCGAGCGCACGACAGGGCCAGCGATCGTGGTCGAGACGGCCATGGCGGGCGGGCTGTGGCCCACGCTGGTTGACCCGAGCCAACTTGAGAACGCGTTGCTGAATCTCTGCATCAACGCACGTGACGCCATGCCCGACGGCGGCAAGCTGACGATCGAAACCGGCAATTGCTGGCTGGACGAGCGAGCGGCAAGGCAGCACGAGCTTCCTCCTGGGCAGTATGTGTCGCTCTGCGTCAGCGATAACGGCTGCGGCATGACGTCGGACGTTGTCGCGCGCGCCTTCGACCCGTTCTTCACCACCAAGCCAATCGGCGCCGGGACTGGCCTTGGCTTGAGCATGATCTATGGCTTCGCGAGGCAGTCGGGTGGCCAGGTGCGGATCCGCTCCGAGGTTGGCCAGGGCACGACGGTCTGCATCCACCTGCCGCGATACGTCGGCGACGCCGGCGCCGATGAAACAGCCTCCGCGTTGTCCGTCGCGCCGCGGGCGGAACAGGGCGACACGGTGCTGATCGTGGATGACGAGCCCACCGTGCGCATGCTGGTCACCGAGGTGCTGGCGGATCTGGGCTACATCGCGATCGAGGCGGCGGACGGGCCGGCGGCGCTGAGGGTGCTGCAATCGGACGCGCGCATTGATCTGCTGGTGACCGACGTGGGGTTGCCAGGCGGGATGAACGGCCGCCAGGTCGCCGACCTGGCGCGCGTGGCGCGACCAAGGCTGAAGGTGTTGTTCATCACCGGCTATGCGGAGAACGCCGTGCTGAGCCATGGGCATCTCGATCCTGGCATGCACGTGTTGACCAAGCCTTTCGCCATGGAGGCCCTGGCCACGCGCATCAAGAACCTGATTGACGGCAGGTA
>CAXTXZ010000693.1:0-2264 GCA_964248015.1 uncultured Rhodopila sp.
GGCCTCGCCCTCCTCGACGATACGCCCGGCCCGCATCACCGCGACCCGGTGGCTCCTCGCCCGCACCACCGCGAGCTCGTGGCTGCTGAACAGGTAGGCGACGCCGCGCTTGCCCAACTCCCCGGACACGTAGCCAAAGGTCGCGGCGGGGTCGCTGTCTGAAATGCCGTGATGATCCAGCGTGCGCGGCGACAGATGAACGCCCACGCGCCCGGCTCCCCCCGCCCCCAGACGCGCGGCCCGCCCCCCCCGCGCTTGGACACCCCGCTCGCCCAGCCGCGCCGGACGATCTGGCCCAGCGGAATGCCCAAGACAATAAAAAGGCCGGCGTTGAGCCGGCCTTTCCATGCACTTCATGCCGCGGCGGAAGCGTTAGCCACCTGAGCCGATGCTTTGGCCCTGCTGCATCAGGGTCGCGCTGCGATCTCCGGCGACGGTGCTGTGATCGCCCACAACCGCTGCGTTCGCAACGCCAACACCCAGGCTCAAGGCGGCAAGAGCGGCAAGGAATACGTTCTTCATCGGAATTCTCCATCCAGTCGGGCGGAATGTCCGGCTTTGATGAACGCAACATGGACTTTTGCCGCGCGAAAGATAATCCAGCTTCTGAGCATAAAATTCATGCCATAAGCGAGGGAATTGCCCTCTGTCTCTCTTACCCGCCCCCGAGTTCGGTCCGCACAAGCTGCACCCAGTAAGCCACTCCCAGCGTCAGGATCTCGTCGTTGAAGTCATACCCCGGCGTATGCACCGGCGCCGTCGGCCCATTGCCGATCATCACAAAGCCGCCCGGACGGGTTTGCAGCATGAACGAAAAATCCTCCGCCCCGGTGATCGGCGGCGTGTCGGCGTCCACCTTGTCCGCTCCGACCAGAGCCGTCGCCGCCGCCACCGACACCGCCGTCTGCTCGGCGTGCGTGATCAACGGAGGATAACGCCGCTCATAGACCACCTCGGCCGTGCAGCCGAAAACCGCCGCCTGCGCCTGGGCGATCTCGCCAAGCCGCCGCTCCATCAGGTCACGCACCGCCGGGCTGTAGGACCGGGCCGTGCCGTTCACGAACACCCGGGAGGGAATGATGTTGGGCGATCCCGGATCGCCGCCGGAAATCGATCCCACGCTGATCACGGCCGTCTCCTTGGCCGCGACGTTGCGACTGACAATGGTCTGCAACGCCATGATGAACTGAGCCAGCGCCAAGGTCGTGTCCGTCGCCATGTGCGCGCCCGCGCCGCCATGCCCGCCGGTGCCATGGAACGCCACCGACCAACTGTCGCTGGCGGCGAGGAAGGCCCCGGTGCGGGTGCGGAACTCCCCGACCGGAATGCCCGGCATGTTGTGCATGCCGTAGACGGCGTCCATCGGGAAGCGGTCGAACAGGCCCTCGTTGACCATCTCGCGCCCGCCGCCCAGCCCTTCCTCGGCCGGCTGGAATATGAAGGCAACCGTGCCGTCGAATTCCTCCGGGTGTTCCGCCAGATAGCGGGCGGCGCCCAGCAGCATGGCGGTATGGCCGTCATGCCCGCAGGCGTGCATCTTCCCCACGATGCCAGACCCGTGCGCGCGATCCGGCACTTCCTGGATATGCAGCGCGTCCAGGTCGGCCCGCAGGCCGATTGCCCGCTGGTTGTTCGTGGCGTGGCCCGACCGCGTGCCCTTCAGGGTGGCGACCACGCCCGTCCTGGCGATCCCCTCGGTGACTTCCAATCCCCATTGCCGCAGCCGAGCGGCGACCAGCGCGGCGGTGCGCACTTCCTCGAAGCCGACTTCGGGATGGCGGTGTATGTCGTGGCGGATCTCGATAAGCTCAGGCTCGTATGATTTCAGCTCTGCCATCAGATCAAGGGGAGCCATGCGCGTATCCTGTCAGTAAAGGTGGATACGCAAGTCTGCTCGCGATGTCGCCGAAACTCAACGTCACCCGGCCCACATCCGCTACCGAGGCATGATCTCCCACGCCCATGTGCCTTCCTGCATGCGTTCCCGCACCGCCAGCCCCGCGCGCATGGCCGAGACATTCACCTGATGGTGGATCGGGATCACCGGCTCATCCGCCATCGCCTCCCGCACCGCCTGCCGGTACGGGCCCTCGCGCCGCCGGATCAATCGTCGCGACCGCTTTTTCAATCAGCGCGTCCATCTGCGCGTTGGCGTAATGCGACGGGTCCGGCATGGCGCCGCGGCCTTTCCCAGGGTCCACCGAGGCAATGATCTGGATCAGGTTGCTGCTCGCCTCGCCGCTATCGCTTGCCCATCCCCTCAA
>CAXTXZ010000694.1:0-2258 GCA_964248015.1 uncultured Rhodopila sp.
CGCGGTTTGGGCCAGGCCGTTCAGCGCCCGCGCCACCGCCACGGAATGACGGATCTGCGCCGGCTCGTTCAGGTGGTCGGCGGTGTCGAAGAAGGCGCCGCGCGGGTAGCGGCTGTCGTTCGGCAGTCGCAGGAAGGCAGCGCCGTGGTCGCGGTAGACCGCGCGGATGGCGGTCAGGCTGCCATCCGGGATCGGTGAGTCGGCGAAGCCGGTGGGCAGGCCGCCGATGATCTGGATGCCGCGCGGCCTTGCCCAGTCGATGAACGCGGCGACAAGTTCGGAACCGTAGCCCCTGCGTATCTGCCCTGCGGTGGGATGGTAGGGGGCCATGGCGGCGAGGACGCGCTGGTTGCCCTCGGCCTGCCGCAGGGTGTGGCCGACATGGTCGCCCCAGGCGTTGAACGTGCCGGCCGCGGCTTTCCTCGGGTCATGAAAGCCATCCTGGACGAGGATGGTTTCCAGCACGCTCATGACCACGCCGCGCAGGTTGGAGGCGAACAGGGCGGAAAGCTGGCGGCGCCACGGCAGGATGGCCAGCGTCGCCCAGTCGTGGCGCAGCATGATCGTTGCATCCGGTCCGAGTTCGGTGGTGGCGCGAGGGCGGGGGTACTGGGTTTCCTCAAGCGGCAGGTAGACGATGTCGCCGCGATGCAGCAGCGGGCGCCAGCGGGCGAACAGGTAATCGAGGCCGATGCCGACGGCGACGCCGGCGTTGACGCAGGGGCGGCCGATGATTGGCTCGATGACCTGGCAGCGGTGTGAGTAGGGGCCGTTCGAGCCGGCCAGTATGACCAGCTTGGGGGATGGGATGGTTGCGCCTCGGGCCAGGTTGGCGTCGATGCGCGCGCGCAGGGCGCCCAGGGTCAGCGGGCGGTCGAGCACGGCGGCGAACAACGCGAGGTAGATCAGCAGCGATGCGGCGCAGGCCAGGGCAAGGCGGCGCATCAGAACTGGAAATACAGGAACGGGGCGACGTGGGGCGCGAAGAACACCGCCTGCACGGACAAGGCGAAGCTGGCGGCCAGCGCCCAGTGGCGGGCGGTGCCGGTCTGGCGGTGGATGTTGGGCAGGGCGAGGACAATAAGCCAGCCGAGGGCGAGGCAGGCGGAAACCTCGGGAAAGCTGAGCGTGCGGGCGTCGCCGAGCGAGGGCATGACGGAGACGGGTTGGGCGATGGCGGCCAGAGGGGGCAGGGCGGTGACGATCATTCGGGGCAGGGCGATGCCGTTCAGGCCGGCCATGCCTGCCAGCATCGCCCGCGTGCCCAACAGCGAGGCGGCGCGGAACGGCACCCAGGCGAGGATGACGGCGAGCAACGTGAGCGCCTGGGCGAACAGGGCGGGAAGCGGGCGGCAGAGGCGGCGGTACTGGGCGTGGACAACCAGGAAGAGGCCGTGCAGGCCGCCCCAGATGACGAAGTTCCAGGCCGCGCCATGCCACAGGCCGGCCAGCAGCATGGTCGCCATCAGGTTGGCGGCCTGGCGCGCCTTGCCGCACCGGTTGCCGCCGAGGGGGATGTAGAGGTAGTCGCGCAGGAAAGCGCCCAGGGTGATGTGCCAGCGGCGCCAGAACGCGGCGATGTCAGTGGCCTGATAGGGGCTGTCGAAGTTGAGCGGGAAGTGGATGTTCAGCATTCTGGCCAGGCCGATTGCCATGTCGGAGTAGCCGGAGAAATCGAAGTAGATCTGCAAGGCATAGGACAGCGTGGCGTACCAGGCCTCGAACAGGGTCAGTGTCGCGCCGGCGTCGGCCGCGCCGAAGCCGGTGTCGGCGAAGCCCCCGAACATGTCGGCCAGGACGCATTTCTTGCCGAGGCCGAGCAGGAAGATCAGCAGGCCGTCGGCGAGGTTGGCGGCGTTTGGCTTGGCCAGGCTGGGGGCGATCAGTTGGGGGATGATTTCAGCGGGGCGGACAATGGGGCCGGCGATCAGGTGAGGGAAGAAGGTGACGAAGGCGGCGTAGGGCAGCAGGCCGGTCTTGCAGGGGCGGCGGCTGGCATCGACCAGGAACATGATCTGCTGGAAGGTGAAGAAGCTGATGGCCAGGGGCAGGGCAATGCCCAGCCTGGGAGCGTCGGGCAGGACGATGCGCAGCAGGAAATCGGCGTATTTGAACCAAGCAAGAAGCGCCAGGTTGAGAATGATGCCCAGGGTCAGCCAGCGGCGCGGGTGATCGGCGTGGCGCAGCTTCCAGCCCAGGGCGTGGTTGGCCAGGATCGAGCCGGCGAGCAGCGGCAGGTGCTCGGGGTTCCACCAGCC
>CAXTXZ010000695.1:0-2249 GCA_964248015.1 uncultured Rhodopila sp.
CTTCAGCATGGCGAGACAGGTTCCGGTACTTTTGTGTTGCGCTGGTCTCGCCAATTAGCCTTGCTGACGCGACGCCTGCCAGGGGCTGTTATGGACCTGTGGCGGAGCAATCAGCAAATGCGAGGATATGGAAGTGCTTGTGGGCGTTGCCCGTCTGTTGTTTCCGATCGTGGGAGCCGTTACTGGCGACAGCGTTGATGTGGCTTTTGCTGGCAGGATTAGAGCAACATCAGCCTGACTGGACCAGTTTGGCTGATGTTGCTCGCCCAAACAATGGTCCAGGAAAGCCCTAATGCCGTCTTGGTCGCCAAGGCCAGCGGCATTGCGTTGGTCCTGATCAAACTGCCGCAAGCGAGGAAGGGCTTTGTCCTGCCGCCGCGACTCCGGGTGATCGAGCGGTTTTTCCTGAGTGACCCGCTTTCGCCGCTTGGTCAAGGATGATGAAGGCCATGCCAGCATAAGGCTGGCTTTTATTTTATTGCGTTTATGCGCTTCATGGCTACAGACATTGCTCTACTGGCAGCAGGCTCCAACTTGCAGGCGCAAATTTTCTCGCAACAATAGACCAAGATCAATAGGCTCTCATTGAGGCTAAGTTGTCAAAATTCCAATGACGTGGTTCACCGTGCAAGCAACAACAACTGAATCAGGTGGCCAGGGCAGCCCTGACGCGCTCTCCGATTTTTGAGCCAAAGTCCATCATGAACACCCGTCGTATCGCCTGCGTGGCCTTTTCGATGATGGCGGCGCTGCGCACGGGATCGTTGTCCATGAACCAGATAATAAAGCTGCTATCCTTGCTCTGCTTCAGTATATCGGAAGGGTAAAGCAGGTGTTTGATCGCCTCTTCTGATTTTTGCATTCCGCGCATCCCCATGCTCTGCCAATCCTCCCGTCCGATGGCGTTTTTGATGTTGCCAAGATCTATGGTTTTCACTTGATGGACATTGGAGCCTGCCTCAAGGGTGGCGGCGGCGCGGACCGAGCTGTTGTATTCCGCCAACGCCTTGCGGTTCTGCGCGTCGGAAATAAGCGTGATCACACGCAACTGCCTTTTGGTCGCCTCGCGCAGGACCGATGAGTTCATCAAGACATGGGAACGGGCGCCGTTTTTCGCGACAACATCGATTTCAATTTCATAACTGGCCCCGTCGCGCATCTGCTGGGCCCGGGCGGCGCGCGCCACCTCGGTGCATTCAGGCGGCAGAAGCGCGTCGATGGAGAGTCCGACCAGGCTTTTGGCGTCGTACCCCATGAGGCTCTGGAAAGCGGTGTTCACCATCACGATGAACCCGTCGGCCCGAACAACGATGACAGGGGCGCTTATGCGCATGAACACGGAGGCCAGCATGCGCTGCGACTCCGTTTCCTGCAACGCCTTGCGCCGGGCCTCGGTGAGATCAGTAATGTTCTGCAACGACGCCATCAGCGTTTGGTCATTTATCTTGTTGATGTCAAGCATCAAGGTGATGCCTTTATCCGGTATCACCAACTGCACCTGGTCGAAGATCTGGCCAGCCGGCTCCTGGAATCGCTCGACATGCTCGCGAAGATCAGGCGCGATGCCACCCAGCAAGAGGTAAAGGTTGGACAGGTCTCCATCCGGGGCCAGCGGCATGAGCAACTGCGCCGCCGTCGGGTTGGCCATCTCGATCATGCCGCCGGGCTGGAATTTTATGATTCCGACCGGCGCCAGGTAAAGGAATTCAACCAGCGCTTCATAGGCCGGGGAGTAGTCCTGGGTATCCGCCTGTTCTGACATCTTCTAGGCGCGCTTTTCGACGACAAGGTACATCTGCCGCGAACTGGCGCGTTTCATGAGGCGCAGATGAACCTTCTTCGGGGCCATGCGCAGCGTGAAGACGTAGTCGATGACGGCATCAATGTCGGCTTCGCTCCTGAAGCGCTCCGCGACCATGAAATTGTTGGTGCATGGCGCGACGGAGGTGAAGAAGTTCCGCCCGATGACCCGAGAGGGAGTCAGGCCAGCCAGCTTCCCTTCCACGACATTGTAACTTTCCACGGTGCCGTCGAGCGTCATGCCAACGACTCCGAACGTCAGGTTGTCAAGGTCGGCCGCGGTCGCCCCGGACAGCCAATCGAACAGGTTCGGATCGGTGAACACGGCGGGAGCGCCTTGATGCCCTGCCTTACGATCCGCGAGAAGTGCCTCCGAAGCGTGGTTTGCAGACATGATTCGTATCCTTTCAGCTTTCCAGGGGGCCAGCGTGGTTCAAGGAACCTGGAGA
>CAXTXZ010000696.1:0-2249 GCA_964248015.1 uncultured Rhodopila sp.
CCGTCGAAGATCATGCGGAATTGGCTTTGCCAGTCGACGCGGGTGGCGGCGGCCTCGACCACGTCCTTCAACCCGCCGCCGAACTTGCCAGCGCGTTTGGCGGCCGCGGCCGCTTGGCGAATGCGCGCGTCGAGGTCTTGTTCGGCCTGGCGGCGCTCGGCGGGCTTAAGCGTCTTGCCGGTCTCCGTGGCGAGGTCACGCACCTCGCCCCACCTGTCGGCGGGACGCAGGCCGCCGTTCCGGGCGGGCGTGCCGGCGTGGCCGCTGGCGCTAGCCGTGCATGGGACAGCCACGCCGTTCGGGTCGGCGCTGTCCGCTTGGGCGCCGCCCGGCCCAGGCTGATCCTGGACAGGGCTGTTGCTGTTGCACCGGGCGTGGCCATCGGTGCCTGCTGCTTGCGACGCCGCTTGGTCCG
The DNA here is from genome assembly GCA_964248015.1 of uncultured Rhodopila sp. GTDB lineage: Bacteria > Pseudomonadota > Alphaproteobacteria > Acetobacterales > Acetobacteraceae > Rhodopila. The sequence goes on from CAXTXZ010000696.1 coordinate 416, forward strand.
ACGGCCGCTGTTGCCGGCCGCCGCGCTCTTGCTGTTTCCGCTCTTCCAGCAGCCGGGCGTAGATTGTTTCGGTGGGCAACCCGGCAAAGCGGCCTTCCCGGTCGTGAAGGCCGTCGTCCGGAAGAAGGTAGCCGTCGTTGGCGAGCAGGCGGTTGATCATCAGGTCGGCCGCGTCGTTCCAGAGCGCCGGATCGCGCGCCCCGCGCCGCAGGTGGTGCTTGTTGACGACGTGCAGCACTTCGTGGGCGATCACGCCCATGATCCTCTCGACGCCCTGCCGCTCGCACCAGGCCGTGTTGAACCAGAGCGCGCGGCCATCGGTGGCCATCGTGCCGATCTCGGGCTGGTCCACCCAGATGAGGCCAAGGGCGATCGACCCGAAGAACGGCGCGCGGACGAGAAGCCGGGCACGGGCCTTGCTGATGATGTCGGGAAGCCGTTGGCATGATCCTGTCATCGTGGTGACGCTCCTGATAGGGCGGCAATGCTTGCCTGGATGGCGGCGTGGAGCTTCGGCGCCCGGGTGGGCAGTTCGGCCAGGCCCGTTCCCAGCCCGTCGGCGGGGATGACGACGTTGCGCCCCTCGGCCAATGCAGCCCGCATTCGATCGAATGCGCTTCTTAAGGCCTGTCGAACGGCCTCGTTATGAAGGTCCTGGTCCGTGAAGTAGGCGCTTTCCGTGCGCGCCGGCTTCCACTTGGTTGGCACCCCGATTGTGTTCGGCTCGCCCCGCATCGCGCCGGCTTGGCCGGATCGGCCGCGCCGCTCCATGTTGTCCCCGAAAACAAAAATGGTGTCCCAATCCGACTGAACGTCTTCGCGCGGGATGCGCCGCATGCGGATGACCCGGCCCTGGCCAGTGGCGCGGGCACCGTTCACGCGAAGGCGCCTTGCATGCGGCGCAGGATCGCATCGGCCTCGTCCGCGACCGTTTCCCGCAGGCTGGTGGAGGCGCGCAGGCATTCGGGGTCGTGGGCGGCCAGGCGATGCTCGATGTCGGCGCACAGCGTGGCGATGCGCGGATCGTCCAGCAGGTTTAGGGTCGGCGCCAGCCGGACGATGCCGCGTATGTTCTCGATCAGGCTGTCGCGGAACGGGTGCTGCACCTGGCCGTTCGAGGCGCGGCGAAACAGCCGCAGCCGGGTCGAGAGGCGCGCGACGGGCTCTTGCAGGCGGTCCAGCAAGGCCCGGACGGCGTCGTTGACCGTGCCGCGCAGCGCCGCCTCGGCGTTGCGGCGCACCGCGGCGATCTCCTCGTCCGACAGCGCCACCCGGAAGTCCGACGCGCTTGGCACCGGCAAGTAGGTCAGCTTGGCGCCGCAGCGCTCCGCCAGGCGCCCTTGTGGCGGGAAATCCGTCTCCACATAGGCGCTGCCGAGACGACGCCGGGCCGCGCACTTGATCGCCGGGTAGCGTTCGACGAAGGCTTCCGCCGCCGTCTCGAAGTCGCGGAGGGGGGAGGCCATGGCCTCGGTGAAGGCCATGAAGCCCGCGCCCTTCAAGATCCGCGTGCCGTTGTCCATCCAAGGCAGGGTCCGTTCGTTCGCCGCCTGGCGGATGGCGCGCTCGGCGGTCTGCACGCTGTGGATGTGTTCGCCAAGCAGGCTCTTGTTGGCGCGGACCGCGTTCGTCTCGGCCCCTTTCAGGTCGCAGATCTCGCGCGTGATGGTCTTGTCGCGCTTCTCGCCCGTCCAGACCCGTATGGTGACGTTGACCAGCAGGGCGCGTTCAGCGATGTCCATGTCCATGGCAATGAGCCTCCAAAGGGGAGTTGCGTTGCGGGAAGCCTGTCCGGCTCTCCCGGTCGTTTATCTTGAAACGCCATACGGTCGCC
>CAXTXZ010000697.1:0-2225 GCA_964248015.1 uncultured Rhodopila sp.
AGGCGTCCGCCTTCGCCGCCTGTCCCGGCAAGTGCCGCTGCCCGCGTTGCGCCGCCGCGAGCCTGATGCCCTGCTGGCCCTGGACAACCTGCGCGCCCATGAAGGGGCGGCGAGCGTCATTGCGCGGCCATGCCACGCCGGTGACGTCGTACGAGCCTGGGGGCACCCACTTCGAAGCAGCCGTGCCCGCGCGAAAACGCCGTTGGCGCGATTTCGCGCTTAGCCCATAACCAGCACCACCCCGCCATTGGGCGTGATTTTGTTCCCGCTCAGCGCCACCCCGCGCACGGTGATCGCGCCGCCTGGGCCTGAAATGGCTGGGTTGTCGCAACCTGCGTGAATCGATCCGCCCGTGATCGTGCCTCCGGCCAGGCCATTCTCCGTCCCTTCCTCGCCAAAGGCCAGAATGCCATGATCCGAATCGCCGGCGCCCTTCAAGATGGTGGCGCCGGTGATCTTGAACGGCACCGTCGCGCCGTTCGCGATATCAAACGGCTTTCCGGGCGCGGACGCGAAGGTGCCGCCGTTGACGATCAGTTCCGGGCCACGATACTTGATCGCGTGCGCCTCATTCGCGCCGTTCGATATCACGTTGTTCAACGTCAGGCGGCGGCATTCGGCGCCGACGTAAAGGTTGTGGGTCAGCGCCCCGGTGTTGGCCTTCAGCCCGTTGCCGCTGATGTTGCTGTCCGAGATGGCGATGACGCAGGGAAACCCGCCGTGCCCGACGCCGCACTGGTTGTTGGTCAGCATCATGTTGTTGATCTTCAGGTAGCCGCACCCCGCGTCCGGCCGGATGGCCGAGGTCAACTGCCCCTGGCGCTGGTCCATCGCGACGTTCGTAATGGTTCCGTTTTGAATGATCGAGTCCGCCGCCGGGCACAGCAACGCCATGCCGCGAGCCAGCGCCGCGGTCTTGCCCGCCGCGCTGAACGTGGCGCCGCCGAGATCGATCAGCAGAGGCACCGACCAAGCCGGCGGCGTGTCGGCATAGGCGCCGGCGTCGAGCTGGATCTTGTCACCGGCCGACGCGGTTGGGATCGCCGCCGAAAGCGTCTTGAGCGCCCGTGACGGGCCAACCTGAATGACCTTGCCCGAACTGCCCGGCGCGATGGCCGATGGAATGGGCAGCGCCGGCAGCGCCGGCAGCGCCGCGCCGCCGCCGGCGCCCGTCGCTGTCCAGGGGGGCGGGAGGCTTCGGTTGTACATGGTCCCATTGGGCTCGACATGCTTCCAGATGCCGGAAGTGAGCTGCATGTAGACCTCCCCCTGACGCACCAGGATCTGGCCCACCGCTTCTCCTGGGTAGACGGGGAAGACCTGGTCCATCTTGTAGTAAGCCGGCACGCCATTCAGCATCCTGATCTGATGAATGGCCCCCGCCTGATCCTTGAGGTAAGGCTTTCCCCCGATAACCCCTCTGAGAACCATTTGTTGCGCGTTTTCCGGCGATGGGAAGGGTGCCTTGGCCGAGTCGGCAGGGAAATACTCCGTCCTTGCGGATGGGAGCGACGTTGCCCCTACCCCTGGATTTCCCAGCAGTTTGTTCAGCAGCGCGGTGTCGTCGGCGCTGAATGGGTAAGCAAGCGTGATGGTCGCGGCCATTTGGATCACTTCGCGACGGCGCAGGGATGTTCGCCCAGTGTCCTGCCTGGTCACGCCTGCCTTGGCGCCGCGGCCTGACCCGTGGCCTCGGCGGCATAAGGCGTGGGCCGCGATCAATGCGCGCCCGAAAAAGGTTGGCTCAATGCCGCAAGATGTCTGTTGAAGCAGAGCGACACCGAGGGCATGTTCGACATTCGCGATCGAACAGGATATGGCCGACGGGGAGGTGCGCAATCGATGAGCCGTGTTGGCCAGGCTTCCAGCCTCGATGGCCGCGAGCAGCACATCCAAGTCCCGAACCCTCAGGCGGCAAAATGTCTGATCAATCATCGTGTCCTCATGGCAACCTTACGATAGCGTTAAGGAATGCCAGGGAACGGCCGCATCGTCTAGGCAAACATCCACAAACTTTCATGCCGTGGGTGCATTGATGCACTTCGAGTCCGCGGCCACCCCATGGATGGAGGCGAAATGGCCCTGGGCGCGAAACCGTTACATGACGACCCCCATGTGGCCTGGCACGCGTCAGGCTGGCGGTCTGACGGCCGCGGCACACGGCCTGTGAACCGTGCCGGCAGCCAGCGCCTGCTCAAGCGCGTCGAGGAGCCGTTCGGCGGGAT
>CAXTXZ010000698.1:0-2223 GCA_964248015.1 uncultured Rhodopila sp.
CTGCGGTGCCACAATTAGCGCGGGCCGACCTGCGGCAAAACCCCAAATCCGAGCAAGATGATCTACGTGCATTGCTAAAAGAGGCGCTGCAAGAGCTTGAAGCGATTCGGGCCTTGTTAAGCCATCCCAGAGCCCGGTCGCATGATGTTGCCTTAACCGCTGATGTCAGCCGGCCTCACCACACAAAAATCAAGGCGTAGCATCGTCACGTTCAATAAGACTAGAATTAAAACCGCAAGGACACGGGTTCAAGGGTGGCATGCAGCCACATGATAAGGCGATTGGATAATGACAAGAGCGTCATGCAGTGGCCAGCATCGTAACAAGCTATTTCACGCGCACGCAGCGGATTCGCCATAACCATGGCTTATATGTGAAACACAGTCTTCAGATCACGCAGGATAAGGTCATTGCTGGTGCACCTCGTGGTGCCTTATCCTTCTCGCAAGGATCCAATACGGCCATGCCCCATAAAAAGCGTTGATTTAAAACGCAGAAAGCCCTGTCTGCGCGCGCCCAAGGATCAATGCATGCACGTCATGGGTTCCTTCATAGGTGTTGACCGTTTCCAGGTTCATTACGTGGCGAATGACGTGGTACTCGTCAACGATCCCGTTGCCTCCGTGCATATCGCGAGCCACTCGCGCAATGTCCAAGGCTTTCCCACAATTATTACGTTTCATCAAGCTAATCATCTCTGGCGCGGCCTCATGCTCGTCCATCAACCTGCCGAGACGCAGCACCGCATGAAGACCCAAGGTGATCTCAGTCTGCATGTCCGCAAGCTTCTTCTGGACGAGCTGCGTCGCAGCCAGTGGACGGCCAAACATCATCCGCTGCAAGGTGTAGTCGCGCGCCGCGTGCCAGCAGAATTCCGCCGCGCCAAGCGCGCCCCAGGCAATGCCATACCGGGCGTTGTTCAGGCATGAGAAGGGGCCGCGCAACCCCTTGACGAACGGAAGCTGGTTTTCATCAGGAACGAAAACATCCTGCATCATGATCATCCCCGTGATGGATGCACGCAGGGAGAACTTGCCGTCGATCTTCGGCTGAGTCAGGCCAGGCAAGCCGCGTTCAAGGATGAAGCCGCGAATGTCGCCCGCATCGTCCTTCGCCCATACCACGAGAACATTGGCGATTGGCGCGTTGGTAATCCAGGTTTTTGATCCGTTCAGCAGAAACCCGCCCTCAACCTTTTTTGCTCGCGTGCGCATCGACGCCGGATCCGAGCCAGCATCAGGCTCGGTCAGGCCAAAACAGCCAACGAACTCGCCCGTACGCAACTTCGGCAAGAACTTTTGCCGTTGCTCCTCGGTCCCGAAAGCGTAAATGGGGTACATCACCAGGGATGACTGGACCGAGAAGGCTGAACGATAGCCTGAGTCGACACGCTCAACCTCACGGGATATCAGCCCGTAGCTGACATAGTTCACGCCCGCGCAGCCATAGCCTTCAAGGGTGGCGCCCAGGAAGCCCATTTCGCCGAACTCGTTCATGATCTCGCGATCGAAGGTTTCATTCCGATTGGCCAGCAGGACGCGCGGCAACAGCTTTTCCTGGCAAAACGCATGGGCTGCATCACGAACGGCACGCTCGTCTTCGGAAAGAGCGCCATCAAGGCGCAAAGCGTCGTCCCAGTTGAATGGCGTGAACGGACTGCCAGGACGCATCTTCGGGTGGACTGGCGTGTCGGCAGCATCATTCATACGTCGCTCTCCCTGGATTCATGAGCTGCATCCGGACGTGCGCGCAGCAGCATGAAGGCTGGTATGTCATCGCCGAACCCGACGACAGGCGGGCCTAGATCATCGTCACGACGATAGCGTTCCCGGCGATAATCATCTCGCCGGAGGTCACGGGGTGGTTCCTCGCGCCTGAACTCGTCCCGCCAGGGTTCGTCGCGCCGCATGGGCCGTTCCGCGACGAAGGGCGTTTCCCCTACCGGTTCCGCCGCTGTGTGCTCGGGACGCACCCGCTCGGTCCGAGGCTTTGCACGCTTTTCCCTGGGTTCATTCGCCGCGTCACGTGGCTTGGTCTTTTCGATGGGCTTCCCTGCTTCAACCGCTTTGCCGCCTCGGCGCTTCCGGGCGCCTTTTTCAGCCCAATCAACAGGATCGAGGCCTTCCACAATGATGCGAGGAATTTGATGGCCGATCAATTTGCTGATCTGCTCAACGGCGTAACGGCTGTCAGGCGATGCGATGGTGAAGGCTTTGCCTTCCA
>CAXTXZ010000699.1:0-2221 GCA_964248015.1 uncultured Rhodopila sp.
ATACGCATCAAACTTCGCACTCCCGTAGCCGTTCCGCCAGTTGCACCAGGATTGCCGCGGTGGCGCCCCAGATAAAGTGCTCCGGGTGCGGCCAGACCCAGTATTCCCGCCATACGCCGCCGACATGCTGGCGCTGCCGCTGTGGCGCCTTGGGGTCAAGAATCAGGCTTATGGGCAGCTCGAAAATCTCGGCGACCTCGTGCGGGGACAGCACATAGCGCAGGCCGGGGCTCAGCAACGCCACAACAGGCGTGATGCGGTAGCCTGTTCCGGTCACGTGGTCGGCCAAGCGGCCAAGCACCTCAACCGAAGCGGGAGGAAGGCCGACCTCTTCATAAGCCTCACGCAAGGCGGCGGCTTCCGCGCCGCTGTCCTCGGGGTCGATGCGGCCGCCGGGAAAGCTGACCTGCCCAGGATGCTTCGTCAGATGAGAGGTGCGCTTGGTCAGCAGGACACTTGGCAAGGCGCCCAGGACAATGGGCACCAGCACGGCGGCGGGCACCGTCGGATTGCTGGACTGGCCTGCCCTGACCTCGTCGCCCAGGATGGCGTCGCTGCCTGATGGTTCGGCGGTGATCCGGGCCAGCCGGAGCCGCAGGTCGGCTGGCGTCACGCCTCGCAGGGCGGCAATTCACCCAGGGCGAAGAATTGGCCCTGGCTCCAGACACCCAGCATGCGCCGGTTGCCAATCCATTCGGGAACCGCAAGGGCGACAAGTTCGTAGTATACAGCACGATTGATACGCGCTTCGATGGCCTGCGAACCAACCCCTGGGCGCACGCGTATATACGGTGTTGGCTCGCAGGTGGTAATATCATGAGACACGCGGATCGGGTGCTCGGGACCCGCGGTGACCACCTGATCGACATTGGTGCGGAAGGACAACACCTGCTGGCGCCCATCGCCATCCCATTCCAGTTCGACCGCGACGAACGGCGCGTCCTCAACGTCGATCTGGCCACGCTCCGCCGGGGTTTGCAGCCACCACGACCCATCCGCTTCCCGTCGCAAGACGCTGGCGAACAGGCAGACCAGTTCCTTGCGATTGATCGGGGTGCTGCGGTACAGCCATGTGCCGTCGCGCTTGATCAGAAAGGGCAGATGGCCAATTTCCGCCGGCGCCCGCGCGGGACGTCGTGGCTCCTGGCCCTTCTGAAGATTGGCGGAACAACCGGCCAACACCGCGGCAACCGAAAGTTCGGCGCTTGGCGCATGGGCAAGATCGTGAGGCGTGCCGATGCTGTTCACGTACCTGTCTCCAGTGGAAGCAAAATTTCCCTACGCAGACGCGATATAGGGAGCATCCCCCCGCCAGCGAAAGAGCCTATATGACGCAGACCGTGCAAAGGTCGCAGGTGTGGCTGGCATGCACGTGATGGCTGCAAAGCCACGGGATCGACTCCCTGGGCGTCCTCTAACCGGATTGGATGCATGAACGACGATCCAAATGCCATTCTGGCGGCGACAGAGGCCCTGAGCGCCCGCATTGTCCAGGTTCGCGCCGGTATTGGGCAGGTCATCTTTGGCCAGGACGAGGTGATCGACCAATCCCTGGTCACGCTGCTGTCCGGCGGCCACGTCCTGCTCGTTGGCGTGCCGGGGCTGGGAAAGAGCCGTCTGGTGGAAACCCTGGGCACCGTCCTCGGCATGGCCACCAAACGCATCCAGTTCACCCCCGACCTGATGCCAGCCGACATTGTCGGCAGCGAGGTCCTGGACGAAACCGAGGGGCGGCGCGCGTTCCGCTTCCTGCCCGGCCCGGTGTTCTGCCAGTTGCTGATGGCTGACGAGATCAACCGTGCGTCCCCCCGGACGCAATCGGCCTTGTTGCAGGCGATGCAGGAACAACGCGTCGCCATTGGCGGCGTGGAATACGCGCTGCCCCGGCCCTTCCATGTGCTGGCGACGCAGAACCCGATCGAGCAGGAGGGCACCTATCCGTTGCCCGAGGCGCAGCTTGACCGCTTCCTGCTGGAAATCACCGTCAGCTACCCGGAGGAAGCCGCGGAGCGCGCCATGCTGCTGGCCACCACCGGCGCGCAGGATGTCCGGCCTGCCCAGGCCCTGACAGCCGAGAACCTGCTGGAGGCGCAGGCCCTGGTGCGCCGCCTGCCAGTGGGCGAGAAAGTGCTCGATGCCATCCTGGCGCTGGTGCGTGGCTGCCGTCCCGAAACCGCCGGAGACGAGGTCGTGCGGCGGCATGTTGCCTGGGGGCCGGGAC
>CAXTXZ010000700.1:0-2212 GCA_964248015.1 uncultured Rhodopila sp.
CCTCCGCCTCGGCCAGGGTGCGGCCGAGCGGCCACTCGCAGTAGAGGTGCTTGCCCGCCTTCAGGGCGCCGAGGACCAAATCGCGATGGGCGGGCACGTTGACGGCGACCGTAACGATGTCGATCGCGGGGTCCTGGAACAAGGCGGTTGCGTCCGGATAGCCAGTGACGCCGAACGCCTGGGCAGCGGCGTCGGCCGATTTTTGGTCGTTGGTCGCGACCGCGGCGAGTTCCAGTCCGGCAAGTCCCTGCACCGCAGGCACGTGTGAAATCTTCGCCCAGCCGCGCTCGGCCGATGCCCCGATGATGCCGACTTTCAGTGGCGTGCTCATGTTCGTTCCTTTGCGATTGCGATGCGACCGGCCGTCTTGGCTGCTCAGGCCGTCTCGCCGAGGAACGGCAGCAGGACGGCGGTGAGCCGGTCCGGTTGCTCTTCGGCGAGGTAGTGGCCGCACTCGGGGATCACGACGCTGCGCACGCGCTCGGCCAGTTCCGGCGTGCGTGCCGCGAGGATGTCCTTGAAACTGAGCGACGCGCCGACGGTGAGGACGGGCATCGCCAGCTTGGCCCTGGCGCTTTGCCGATTGTTCTCGGCGTCGATCTTGTGGCTGCGGAAATAGCCGAGGCCACACCGCAACGCCCCCGGGGCGCCGAGCCGCAAGGCATATTCCGCCAGCGCGTTCTCGTCCGGCCCGGTCGGGTCATAGGTTTGCTGGCGCATGAAGTGGGACACGAACATCAGTTCTCGCCCGGTGATCAGCGCCTCGGCCAGCCCGTTCGGCGCTTCGGACAGCCCCAGGTGGTACATGCGCGGGTAGGCATTGGCGTCGTAAAGCTCCTCCAGCCCGAAACCTGGCAGCGCTGATTCCATGAGCGCGAGCCGCCGGATTTCACTGCGGTACGCTGCGGCGTAGGCATAGGAAACCATCGTGCCGACGTCATGGCCGACCAGGTTCACCGGCCCCACGCCCAAATGCTGGACGAGTTGATGGATGTCCTCCGCGGCCGTGCGTTTGTCGAATGTGCCGTCCGGCCGGTCGGTGTCGCCGCAGCCGCGCAGGTCCGGCGCGATGACCATGTGGCGGGCGGCAAGCGCGGGGATGACCTTGCGCCACGCGTACCAAGTTTGCGGGAAGCCATGCACCAGCACGACAGGCTCCCCCGATCCGGCAATGACGTAGTGCATCCGGATGCCATTGATCTCCGCCGTGTGATGGGTGACAGGCAAGTCGTTGGTCGCGTTAGTTGTCATGGGTTCCTCCATTTTGCCTGTTTGGGAACTGGCGGCCCAGGCCCGGCGGCTGCCGCCCGTGCCGCGAACCCGGCGCCCAGGGCAGCCAGTTTCGCAAGACCAGCTGAACTGCCGAGCAGGTTGCGCCGGGCGACATGCGGCATCGCAAGGCTCATCGTGCATCCCTCCAAGGTTCGCTCGCTTGGCCCAACGGCGAACGAAATCCAGGCAGCGCGATTGGGCTGTTCGCCTTCAGGATGGTTCCCGCGCCGCCCTTGGGTGGCCAGACACCTTCCGCGACAGATCGCGCCCTGACGGCGGACCCCGCCGATGCCTCGCCGATCCGCTGCAAAGGACAGCATAAGGTCGATAGGTCGTAGAGCGTGGCCATGGCGGCTCCCTCCATCGACAGCGGAGGTTGGAAGCCCGCTGCCTTGCCCCTCAGGTGGTTTGACGGGCGCGCCGGGATAAGCGTTGATCCGTTTCCATGAGTTGAAACTGATGGTTGGGAATAATGGACCGTCTGGCCAGCATGGGGGTGTTCGTGAAAGCGGCTGACCTTGGCTCGTTCACGGCCGCCGCCGCGGCGCTCGGCATGTCGTCCCAGATGGTCGGCAAGCACGTCAGCTTCCTGGAGCAGCGGCTCGGCGCGCAACTCCTTCAACGGACGACAAGGCAGCAAAGCCTGACCACGATCGGCGAGGCTTTCTATGAGCGCTGCCGGGCGATCATCGCGGATGCCGAGGCGGCCGAAATGTTGGTGAACGACCTCAGCACGACGCCGCGCGGACGCTTGCGGATCAACGCGCCCATCACGTTCGGCGCGGTGTGCGTGGCGCCGCTGGTTGGGCGCTACCTGCAAGCCCACCCGCATGTGGACGTCGAACTGACGCTGTCCGATCGCTATGTCGACGTCATAGACGAAGGGTATGACATCGCCTTCCGGATCGGGGCGCTGAAAGACTCCAGCCTGGCGGCGCGC
>CAXTXZ010000701.1:0-1438 GCA_964248015.1 uncultured Rhodopila sp.
GTCGGCTCCACCACCAGGATGGCCTTTGGCCTCGCCTTCCGCGCCAGGGCGGAGCGTTCCACGATCGCGCGCGCGCCCAGCTTGGTCGTTTCCTCGTCGGTGGTGATCAGCAAGGTCACCGGCGCCGCGTCGGGCAAGCCCCGCGCCGCGAGAATGGCCGCCGCGACCGGCCCCTTCATGTCGGCGCTGCCCAGCCCGTGCAACACGCCCTCCGCGTCGATCCGGCCAGACCATGGGTCCTGTTGCCAGCCGGTGTCCGGAACGGTGTCCATATGACCCGAGAAGGCGATGCCTCCCGGCCCGCCGCGATGCGCCACCAGAACCCGCTTGGCCACCCCGGCGGCGTCCGCGTAGTCCACCCGCTCCACCTCGAAACCACGGAGTTCCGCCTCGATGCGGTCAGCGACCGGGATGTTCGACAGGGAACTGCGGCTGTCGATCATGACAAGGTCGCGGGTCAGTTCGGACAGGCTGGCAAGGAGTTCGGTCATGCGCCTGGATAATCCGCCCGCGTCCCCAAACGCAACACAGGCGGCTTGAGCGCGAACGCCGCTCCGCGCATGCTCCGCCGCATGGTTCCCGATTACATCGATCCGCGCTCCGGCGCGACCTTCCCGCTGGACCTGCCGCGCTGGTGCGGCCCCGATCGCGCGCCGCTGCTGCTCACGCCGCTGCCCGGCCTGACGCGCGAGCGGATCGACGCCGCCACCCGCGGCCTCTGGCGGTACCGGTCGGCCTTCCCCTTCGCGGTCGAAGACCCGATCACCCTGGGCGAGGGCAGCACGCCGCTGGTCCCCCGCACCCTGTCCGGGGCGCGGGCGCTGCTGAAATGCGAGTGGTTCAATCCGACTTGCAGCTTCAAGGACCGGGGCGCCAGCGTCATGCTGTCCCTGCTGCGCGCCCAGGGCATCACCCACGTGCTGGAGGACAGCTCCGGCAACGGCGGCGCGGCCGTCTCCGCCTATGCCGCGGCGGGCGGCATGGCGGCGACCATCATGGCGCCCGCCTCCACCAGCCCGGCCAAGACCGTCCAGATGCGCGCCCACGGCGCCGCCGTCGAGTTGATCCCCGGCACCCGGCCGGACACCGCCGACGCCGCTGTCGCCCGCTCGTCGTCGATTTTCTACGCCAGCCACAACTGGCACCCGTTCTTCCTGCACGGCACCAAGACCCTAGCCTACGAACTGTGGGAAGACCTGGGCTTCCGCGCGCCCGACAACGTCATCACCCCCTGCGGCGCGGGCTCGGTCGTGCTGGGCTGCGAGATCGGTTTTTCCGAGCTGTTCCGCGCCGGCCAGATCGAAGCCATGCCGCGCCTCTTTGCTGCCCAGCCGGCCAACTGCGCGCCGGTCGCCGCGGCCTTCATGGCGGGTTCCTCCACCCCCGTGCCCCCCCCCCACGTACCCCACCAAGGCCCCGGCACCCCCCACCCCCCAAC
>CAXTXZ010000701.1:1448-2212 GCA_964248015.1 uncultured Rhodopila sp.
GTTTCGATCGGCGACTTTAGTTCCTCGTCGACATCCACCCCGGTGCCCACGACCATCACCCCGACCATGGCCGAGGGCACCGCCATCGCCCATCCCGTCCGCCTGCGCGAAGTCCTCGGCGCGCTGCGTGAAACCCGAGGCGGCGCGGTGACACTGGCCGAAGCGGAGATCGCGCGGGCCACGCTGGGCCTCGCGCGCGCCGGCATCTACGTGGAGCCCACCGGCGCGCAGGGGGCGGCGGCGTTCGGCAAGCTGCTGGAAACCGGCACCATCACCCCCGACCAGACCACGGTGCTGGTGATGACCGGCACCGGCTTGAAAGCAACCCCAAAGATCGCCGAACTGCTGGGCATCCCATCATGACCTATCCCCCTCGCATCGCCCTGCTCGGCTTTTCCATCGAGTGCAACCGCTTCGCCCCGGTCGCCACCGAAGCCGACTTCCAGACCCGCACGCTGATCGGCGGCCCCGAGATGCTCGCCGAGGCCCGCTCGCCTGCCCCCCGCATGCTGGGCGAACTGCCTGGCTTCTTCGCCGCCATGGACGCGGCGGGCGACTGGCAGCCCGTCCCCAGCCTGCTCGCCATGGCGGAACCGAACGGCCCCGTCGAGCACGCCTTCTTCCACCGTCTGATGCAGCGCTGGGAAGCCGACCTGGAAGCCGCCGCCCCGCTCGACGGCGTCTACGTCGTCCTGCACGGCGCGGGCCTGACCACCGAGGACCACGATCCCGAGGGCGCGCTGCTGACCATGGTCCACCGCCGC
>CAXTXZ010000702.1:0-2202 GCA_964248015.1 uncultured Rhodopila sp.
GTGATCACCTGTCCCGTCCCGATTGCAACCAGGAAAGTCGCGATGCCCGCCACCTCGACACCGGGCAGCAGCAGGCCGGGGTCCAGCGCCTCGGCCCGCAGGCCCGCCTCGCAGGCGATCATGCGAACCTCCATCTCGACGCAGGCATCCCGCAGCGTGTCCAGCCCGGCGACGCCGCGCGCCTGCGCCACGGCGTCCCGGCCCGTGTCCGTCAGGCCGGACCAGTCCCGGCACAGCGCGTGGCAGCCGCCGTTGGTGGCGAACAGCGCAACGCGCCGCCCCAGCGCCGCGGCGCCCGACGCGACAACGAGAGCGTAATGCGCCCGGTCATGCGCGCCCGACAGCAGCAGCACGCCAAGCGGCTCAGACGGCACAGGCCGCGCCCGCGTCGTGCCCGGCATGCGCGCTCAGGTCCCTGATGGTCGCCTGCGGCCCGCACAAGGCGCAGCCGGGATCGGGCCGCAGCTTGATCGAGCGGAAGCGCGTCTCCAGCGCGTCCCAGACCAGCAGCCGACCCGACAGGCTCTCGCCGATCCCAAGCGCTTCCTTCAGCACTTCGGTCGCCTGCAAGGTGCCCATCGCCCCGGTCACCGCCCCGAGCACCCCCGCCTCGCCGCACGTCGGCACGACGCCGGCCGGCGGAGGCTCCGCGTACAGGCACCGGTAGCACGGTCCCCCCGCATGCGGCTTGAACACGCTGAGCTGCCCCTCGAACCGCAGCACCGCGGCCGAGACCAACGTGCGCTTGGCCAGCGCGCAGGCATCGGCCACCAGGAAGCGGGAGGCGAAATTATCCGTCCCGTCGCAAACGATGTCGTAGCGGCCGATCAGGTCCATGGCATTGCCCGCGCTGAGCCGCGTCGGGTGCGCCTCGATCGCGACGCCGGGGTTGATCGCCCGCGCGGCCATGCCGGCCGAGGCCACCTTCGCCATGCCGATCCGGTCCGTGGCGTGCGCCACCTGGCGCTGCAGGTTGGACAGCTCCACCACGTCGTCGTCCACCACGCCGATCGTGCCGATCCCGGCCGCCGCCAGGTACAGCATCAGCGGCGAGCCAAGCCCCCCGGCGCCGATCACCAGCACCCGCGCCGCCTTCAGCTTCGCCTGCCCGATGCCGCCCACCTCCCGCAGCAGGATGTGGCGGGAGTAGCGGCCAATTTCGTCTTCCGTGAAATCAAGGTCCATGGGCTACAGTGTAGGCAGCCGTTCCGGCTTATGACAGGGTGCTGATGACGCAACAGAGCCAGAACCAGGACACCGCCCTTGTGCTCTTCTCCGGCGGCCAGGACTCCGCCACCTGCCTGGCCTGGGCGCTGGACCGCTATCCTCATGTTGAAACCATCGGCTTCCGCTACGGCCAGCGCCACCTGATCGAACTGGCGTGCCGCGAGCCGATCCGTCAGGCGCTGGCCTCCCCACGGCTGGGACCGGACCACATGATCGACCTGACCGCCACGATCGCCGGCCTGGGACACTCCGCGATGACCTCCGGCATGGCGATCGAAATGGACGCGTCCGGCCTGCCCAACACCTTCGTGCCCGGCCGCAACCTGCTGTTCCTGACCTGCGCCGCCGCGCTGGGCTGGCGCCGCGGCCTGCGCCGCATCGTCGCCGGCGTGTGCGAGACCGACTACTCGGGCTATCCCGACTGCCGCGACGACACCATCAAGGCCATGCAACTGGCGCTGAACCTGGGCATGCAGCGGCGCTTCGTGCTGGAAACGCCGCTGATGTGGCGCGACAAGGCGGCGACCTGGGCGCTGGCCGACCGCCTGGGCGGGCAGTCCCTTGTGGATGTCATTCTCGAACGAACCCATACCTGCTATCTGGGCGACCGCGACAACCGCCACGCCTGGGGATATGGGTGCGGAACCTGCCCGGCCTGCCTGCTGCGCGCCCAGGGATGGGCCCGCTGGAGGCAGGCCGACGCTCCGCCCTCCGGCCTGGACGCACCTTTTGATTGATAGGAATCCCGACCGATGACCAAGCTTCCCGCCGCCCTCATCCTGGCCCTTGGCCTTGCGCTGCCAGCCGCGCAGGCCGCGCAGCCGATCTCGCTGCGGGCAACGACGGCCGAGGAACTGGCCGAGCTCTGCGGCGCCAACCCGAGGGAACCGGCGGCGGACGCGAAGATCAACTACTGCCACGGCTTCGCCCAGGGCGCCCTGGATGTCGAGCGCAAGCGTGCCGAGGAAACCAAGC
>CAXTXZ010000703.1:0-2199 GCA_964248015.1 uncultured Rhodopila sp.
CAGCGTGATCACTGGGGTGCGGCCGGAGCGACGGACCGTGGCGGCGAGGGCCAGCGCCGCGTCGATGCCGGCGGCCAGAGGGGTTGGGCCGCCGCCGGGCAAGCCCGCCAGCGAACGTTTCGCCCGCAAGAGCGAGCCGGTGGGCGGCAGCAGCAGTTGCGCGCCCTGGCCACGGAACGCGAGCAAGGCGACCTGGTCCCGGCGCACGTAGCAATCCGCGAGCAGCAACTCGACGGCTCCCTTTGCTTCGCCCAGCCGCTGCATCGCGGATGAGCCCGAGGCATCGACCGTGAAGACCGTGGTGGCGCCGATGCGCTGGCGGAAGCGGATGATGCGGAAATCGTCGCGTCGCACCTGGAAGCGGTCGCTGTCGGCGCGTTGGCGCAGCTTTTGCCAGGGCGCGGCGGCTTTCAATGTTTCCAGCAGGTGCAGCCGCGCGCCGCTTCCGGGTTCGCCTTGGCGCGTGCCAATCGGACGGCCCCGTTTCACCGACAATTTCGCCTGGCCGGCTCGGCCTGGGGCGTGGGCGGGGCCTCGGCCCGTGTCGGATTGAGAGAGTTGCGCCAGAAGGTTGGGCGGCAGGGTCGCCAGGGCGGCTTCGAGCACGACGTCCTCCAGCGGCTGGTTTGGCAGGGGCAGGGGGTCTGGGTCGCTATCGGTGGCTTCGGGCGGTGGTTCGGGTTCCGGTTGCGGTTCGGCTTCGATGTCCTGGGGCGGGGGCAAGCGGGTCGCACGTGGCGCGAGAACCAGGGCCGCCGCGAGGGCCAAGTCGTCCTGGTCCGGCTGCGACCGCCCGTCGAGCATGGCCGCTGCCCGCGCGGCGCGCAGGGCGAAAAGCGGCGCGCGGATGGAGTCGATTCCGAGCGCCATGGCGGCGCCGCAAAAAGCCTCAATGGCTTCGGGCGCATCGGCCACCGCGCTTAGCGCCGGAACATGCTCGGCACGTTTGGATGTGTCCGGGCGAACGCCTTCAGCGTGCGCCGCGACAGGTGGCGGGGATAAACCGGGATGTGGCGAATGCGCGGGAGGCGGGATGGAGGATAACAGGAATGGTTCCAGGGCATTGATGTCCAAGGTGACATCCCGCACGGCCACTTCGGTCAAATCGACCAGGAAAGCCATCCGGTCCACGAGCGACATGGCGACTCGTTCGTCGGGTTCTGCGCCCTCATCGAGGGCAACCAAGCCGAATTGAGCGGGAAGCACGCGGGATAAGCCGTCCCGCTGCAAGGTCACAGCGCCCTCATCGATGGCTGCCCTCAGGTGGGCGGCGACGCCGGCCTCGATCCTTTCGGCCATTGCCAGGATGACCACGCCGCCGTCAGCCTCGGCCAGCAGGCCTTTCTGCTCGATTGGACGGCCTGACCGCAGTGTCGCGGCGAGATCGAGGCCACCCAGCAACCGATCGTCGCTGATGTTCAGCGGCAGGCGGCGGATCGGCATGCCGGGCGGCAGCGCGTCATGCAGAAGCGCCAGCCAGCGGTCCCGCACGGGGCCAGCGCCGGCACGGACGGCGATGCCGCCCAGGCCGATCGGGTCAGCCGCGAACAGCGCCAATGCCTGCAAGGCGCTGGCCCAGGTTTCGACGCCGCTCATGCGCCGAAAAGTTCCTCGACCGCGCGGGCGACACGCGCGCCGGCGCCGGCTTCGTCCAACGGGTTGCGACGCAGGCGGTGGCCAAGCACCATGGGAGCGACAAGGCGCAGGTGGCGGTCGCTGACCACCGGATCGGCATCCAGGCTGGCGACCGCGCGGGCGGCGCGGATCAAGGTCAGTTCGCCTCGCAGCCCATCAGTGCCGAGCTTCATGCACAGACGGGCGGCGCTTTCCAGGGCCGCGTCGGGCACCTGGGTTTTTGGCAAGCGTGCTTTCGCGTCCATTACCTTGCGCCGGATCTTGTCCTGCGGCTTCTTCCAGGCCTCGGCGAAGGCGACCGGATCACCGTCGAAGCTGTCCCTTCGCTTGATGACGTCGATGCGGGTGGGCAGGTCGGTTGGCGTCCGCACCTCGACGGACAGGCCGAAGCGGTCGAGCAACTGGGGGCGCAGCTCGCCTTCCTCGGGGTTGCCGCTGCCGATCAGCACGAAGCGGGCGGGGTGGCGTATGCTCAGGCCCTCGCGCTCCACGACGTTTTCGCCTGACGCGGCGACGTCCAGCAGAAGGTCAACCAGATGGTCCTCCAGCAGGTTCACCTCGTCG
>CAXTXZ010000704.1:0-2192 GCA_964248015.1 uncultured Rhodopila sp.
CTGTTGAAGAGCAGGCCATCCATGTCGAAGATGACGGCAGTGGGGAGTTTGTTCATGGGGGTGGTGAAGCACGGATTTGGGGTGGTGTGGACTGCCAACGCGATTGAATTTTGATGTGGATACCAAGAATTTCATAGCAACAAAATAATAATGAAAAGATTAAGCTTTCCGCTGCGTAAGTCCGCTGCATAATGATGGCTGCATTTGCCGCTTTTTTGTGCCACAAGAGGGAGTATGGATCGACAGGACATTATCGCGCGATTGCGGGAGAATGAGACGACACTACGGGCGCTCGGTGTGGCCCATGCCGCGTTGTTCGGTTCGCGGGCGCGTGGCGAGGCCCGACCAGACAACGACACCGACATTATGATCGAGATCAATCCTGGCGCCCATATTGGGATTTGGGGTTACGCAGGATTTAAAGAATACATTGCCAGCCTGTTCGACGGTTCGGTTGATGTGGTGGATCGTGAAGCGCCGAAACCTTACGTTGCCCCTGCCGCGATCGCAGATGCGATCTATGCCTTCTGATACCGCCGCCATGTAGGGAGCGGGGCGAAAGGCGGACAGGAAACCGGTGGAGCATGACAAGACAAAGTTCCAACTTCGCCTCAGCGGCGTATGCCGGTGCTTGATGTGCCGCATGACGCTGGTAGCCGAAGCATTCTCGCTCCAATTTCCTTGCCGCGACAAGCGGCCCTGATCCATCCCAGGTGAAGCCAGGGCGATTCGACAGCTTGATTGGTGCGATCGTATGTTTTTGAGGCAATGGGAAAAAGGGCAAAGCGATCATGGGTCTGAAAGTCATTGGCGTCGGCCTGGGACGCACAGGCAGCGTCTCCTTGAAGGCTGCCCTGGCTCAGCTTGGCATAGCGCCCTGCCATCACATGACGGAGGTTCTCGCCCATCCCGGCACGGCAGACGGATGGCTGGCCGCGCTGGAAGGTGCTGGCGCCGGTGTCGAGTCGTTGCTTTCGAGATATGTCGCAACCATGGACTGGCCCTCGCTCGCGTTCTGGAGGCGGACAATTTCCGCTTACCCGGATGCAAAGGTCATACTGACGACGCGCGATGTGCAATCGTGGTTCGAGAGCATCGAGACAACGATTCTTCGAAGGCTGCGCGCCAGCGAAGCACTTGAATGGTCGTCGCTAGGGAGTCAGCGGCAAATGGCGCTTCGGGCCATACGTGACGTAACATTCCATGGGAACATCCATGACGCCCGCCACGTCAGGGAGACGTTCCTTAACCATAACGAGGCCGTGCGTCGCGCCGTCCCGAAAGCACGGCTGCTCGAATTTTCCCCAGGTAACGGTTGGGAGCCGCTATGCCGGTTCCTCGACCGTCCGGTTCCAAAAAAACCGTTCCCAAGAACAAATGGAAGGGAGGAGTTCTGGGACAGGATCAAGGCTGTGGATGACTGATCCCGTCGCTCTCGTTTCCGCCATGCGGGCTGTCTTCTCCCTGTGCAGGCAATGCCGTGGGTTTTTTAGCCGCAGGCACATCCCGCGACATTCAGGCGATCGCTTTCGACCTGACCGGAGGATGGGGAGGCGGACAGCCCGCGCAAGTGGATGCGAGCTTTATGGAGACCGAGGGCCATCCATGGGAAGAGCCGGTGGATCGGCTTTGCCAGCGGTTGTCGGCAGCAGTCGCTGAAGGTAGCTTTCCGCTGCGTCCCATGCGTTGGCGCCCGCGGATAGCCCGATGTAGCCGTCGGGGCGGACAATCAGCAGGGATCGTGGCTCGGGCGGCATGCGGGGGCGTGGTTCCAGCAGACAGGGGAAACGCTTGGCCAAGGCTGTGCCTCGTTCCGCGTCGGCGGTGAGCTTGCAATACTTGCCATTGGCCTCAGTTTGTTCTAACTATATCATTAGATGATATAGAAGAACCACATGCCCAGCAGCTACACCCTTGGCCAGCACTTCGAGGCCTTCGTCCAAGGGCAACTCGCCAGCGGGCGCTACAATAACGCAAGCGAAGTGCTGCGGGACGCATTAAGGCTGATGGAGGAACGGGAACGCCGCATGGCCATGCTTGACAGCGCAATCACGCGTGGCGTCGCTGACGCCAAAGCAGGCCGTGTTCATCCTGCCGAAAAGGTGCTTAACGAACTGGAAGCTAGATACATCCGTCTGGCATCTGAGAGCGGACCGTTGTGATCGTTGTCTTTTCGCAAGCCGCGAAGGATG
>CAXTXZ010000705.1:0-2177 GCA_964248015.1 uncultured Rhodopila sp.
ATCGGCGTCAGCGGCAGCAGGTGGGCCGACAACGGAACGATCGGCCCGTGCGCCGACAGGTTGTAGGCGGTCGATCCCGCCGGGGTCGAAATCAGCACCCCGTCGCAGGACAGCTCTTCCAGCCGCACCCGCCCGTCCACCAGGATACGGATCTTCGCCGCCTGGCGAAGCTGGCGCAGCAGGCTGACCTCGTTGAACGCCAGCGCTTCCTCCACCGCGCCGGTCGCGGTGACGGCGTGCATGCGCAACGGATGCAGTTCCGCCGCCTGCGCATAGGAAAGCCGAGCCGGCAGGTCGTCCTCGTTGTAAGCGTTCATCAGGAAACCGACGGAGCCGCGGTTCATCCCGTACACTGGAACCTCCAGCGCCAGCACCTGATGGATTGTCTCCAGCATGAACCCGTCGCCGCCGAACGCCACCACCACCTTGGCCTGCTTCAATTCGCAGGCGCCGTAACGCGCGATCATCCGGTCCCGCGCCTCGTTGGCAAGCGCGGTCGGCGCGGCGACAAAGGCGATTTGGCCGGCTCGGTACCCGTGATCCTCCGCGACGGGAGGACCGGAGACCAAATCGCTCAAACGCGCTTCCTGTGTTCAAGGACTGGCATGTCGCGCCGCACCCGCGCCGTCAGGTCCTGGTCGATCCGTGCCGTCGTCCAGCCGATGCCGTCCGACACCTGCGCCACGACGTGCCCCCAGGGGTTGACCACCATGGAGTGCCCATAGGTGAACCGGGGATCGCCCTTGCCCTCCAGGTGCTTCCCCCAGGTCGCCGGCGCGGCGAACCAGCACTGGGTTTCGATCGCCCGCCCCCGGATCAGCGCCTCCCAGTGATCCTTGCCGGTCGCCAGGGTGAACGCGCTGGGCAGGAAGATCACTTCCGCCCCTTGTTCGCGCAGCGTCCAGAACAGGTCGGGGAACCGCACGTCGTAGCAGATCGCGCAGCCGACCTTCACCCCGTCGGCCTCATACGTCACAACCTCGTCGCCGGCGCCGTAGCTGTTGCTTTCGCGGTACCCCGTGCCATCCGGCGCCACGATGTCGAACAGGTGCATCTTGCGGTAGCGGGCGATCTCGCTGCCCTGCGGGTCGAACACCACCGTGGTGTTGAACAGCTTCTCCGGCCCCTGCTCGATGATCGAGCCGCCATGCACATGCACCTTCGCCGCCCGCGCCGTTTCCCGCAGGAACTCGTAGGCCTCGCCGCCCGGCTCGTTGGACCCCTTGGCCGGCAGCGTTTCCGCGTTGGCCATGCGCGTCGCGCGGTCGCCGCCCAGGGAGTCCCACACCTCCGGCAGGCTGACGATGTCCGGGCGGTCCTGTTCCACCGCGTCCTGGATCAGCCTGCGCGCCTGGGCGATGTTGTCGGCCTTGTTCGCGCCAGGGTTCATCTGCATGACACTAAGGCGCATTGTCGAGGCTCCCATGGGGCAAACGGTCCGAGGATTGCGCAAAGAGAAGCGTATCCGCGGGCTGGACGCAACCAGGGTATCACCATGTATGGTGGGTGCGGCGGCAACGGAGCAAGCGATGCAGCGGATAAAGGTGTGGGACCTGCCGACAAGGCTTTTCCATTGGGCGATCACGCTGCTGATCGCGGCGGCCTGGGCGACACAGGAATACGACCGTATGGATCTGCATGTGCTGGTCGGCTACGCCATCCTGGCGCTGCTCTTGTTCCGCCTCATCTGGGGCGTCATCGGCAGCGACACCGCCCGCTTCACGCGCTTCCTGCGCAGCCCCGCCAGCGCGCTGCGCCACCTCGCGCGCATCACGCGGCGGGAAGCCGACACCGAGATCGGCCACAACGCCGCCGGCGGCTGGATGGTCCTGCTGATGCTTGCGCTGATCGCCGTGCAGGGCGTCACCGGCCTATTCAGCAACGACGACGGCGAGACCGAAGGCCCGCTGATGCACCTCGTCAGCAAGGACCGCAGCGACTGGCTGAGCCACATCCATTCGCTGAACTTCAAGCTGATCGAGGGCGTGATCGTCCTGCACGTGCTGGCGATCGTGGCCTACGCGGTGCTGAAGCGGCAGAACCTGGTAAGGCCCATGGTCACCGGCACGAAAACGATGCCGCGGGAGGCGATTGCCCCCCGGCTTGCCAATCCGCTCTGGGCGGCGGTGACGCTGGCGGTGGCGGCCGGCGTGGTGGCAGGGGTGGTGCGGCTGTAG
>CAXTXZ010000706.1:0-2176 GCA_964248015.1 uncultured Rhodopila sp.
GCTACGGGCCGGCGGCCTTGAGCTTGTCGGAACCTGGTCGGTCCTGCAGTTGATCGTCATCTACAGCGGCCTGTGCGCGGCGGGCCTGCCATCGCTGATGATGCGAAAGGTTGCCGCCAACACCGAAGCCGGAGCGACCATGGTCAGGCTCATCGGCATTGTCATGGGTGGGTATCTCCTCTGTGGCGTCGCCCTGCTGGCGGCCACGGCGCTTTTCGCCGAGCGGTTCTGGCATCTGATGCACCTGCCGTCAGCGCCGGATATCATGCTTATCCTGGCAACAACCGTGCTGGCCGGCGTGGTGGCCAACCTTGCCAGCCTTTACGCCGCCGTTCTGTCCGGGCTGCACAGATCCTACATGGCACAGATGGCGGAAACGGCGGGCACGATGTCGCAATTCATCGTGGCGGCGGCGTTCATCGTCCTCGGGCAGCCATTTCCAGGTCTGGCCGCCAGTCTTCTGGCAGGCAAGCTGACCACTTTTGTTATCGTCGCGGTTGCCACATGGCGGCAGGCGCCTGCGTATCGCGGCATCCATCCAAGCCTGAACGCCGGTCATCTTTATGCCCTCCTGGCGGAAGCAAAGGGCTTCATGTTGCTCGAAACCGGGAATGCGCTGTCCGAAGCCATGGTCAGGGTCTTGCTTGTGGTCGTCGCGGGCCCCTCCGAGCTTGGGCTGTATGACATCGCGAACCGCCTGCCGGTGCTGATCCGCAACTCTTTCACCTATGGCCTGCTGGCAATGTTCCCTGCTGTCACCGCGCTTCACGCGCAGAAGAATCAGGCGGTCATGGAGCAGGTGCTTCGCGCTTCGCTGGCGGTCGTTGTGTTCCTGATCATAACGCCGCTGGGCCTCTATCTGCTGTTGGCCAAACCGCTGTTGTTCCTGTGGCTTGGCAAGGTTGGCGCACAGGTTTCAAGCATCACGCTGATCACCACGGCCTGGTGGATCATCACCGCCTATAACATACCGTTTTACTTCACCATCCAGGCAATCGGGCTGGAGAACGTGGTGGCGCGCAACACATGGCTGCGCATCCTTCTCATCGCACTCGGCGGCGCGATCTTCCACGGGGTTGCGGCGAACGCCATATCCATCAGTTGGCTGGTGCTCGTGACCGGGCTGGTCGCCGAGGTTCAACTTTACGCCGAGGCACAGCAGCGCGCACGGTTATTGACGATGGCGCTGGCAAACCGCCGGGACTGCGTTGTGCTGGCGGGATCCTTCGTGCTGCTCGCAAGCGCTGCCTGGCTTCGGGCCGACACCGCCATCGTGACGACCGGACTGGCGCGAATAGTCGCTGCAATCGGCGTCTTCCTCTTTATCTGGCTCACGCTTTTAAGCATCGCGACGGGCGGGCGTCCGGTTCGGACTCTGCTCGGCGCCATGCGAGCGCCGGTCAAAGCGGCGGCAACCGGCATCCAGGGCCGGTAAGCCGGCGCTCGTCAGAACCCCATCTTCTGCTTCAGAATAAGCAACATGAAGACCGGATTGTTTCTCACATAACGCCACGCGAGACGCCGTGGCTCCTGGGCAAAGCGGAACAGCCACTCGAAGCCGCTGCGCTGGATAAAGCGTGGAGCCTGCCGGACCATCCCGGCATGAATGTCGAAAGCTGCCCCGACACCAATGATCGCGGATGCCTTTAGACGATCCCGATGGCGCGCCATCCACAGCTCCTGCTTAGGCGTGCCGAGCCCGACCCAGATGATGTCAGCGCCACTGTCATTGATCGTCCGGCACATCGCCTCGTCCTCAGGGGCGCCGGCAGTCCTGAATGGCGGACTGTGAGCGCCAACGATTTGGGCGCCGGGAAAGCGGGCAAGAAGGTTGTGCCGCAAACGGTTCAGAGTCTCGGGTGTGGAGCCATACAGGAAATGCCGAATATCGCGTCCGATGCCGGCGGCGAACAGCGCGCTCATGAGATCAGGCCCGTACACACGGTCGGCATGCCGGTACCCGTCGAGCCGCAACAGCCAGACCATCGGCATGCCATCCGGGGTCACCATGCCGGCGCCGTCGTGAATCCGCCTCAGTTCGGGGTTCCGTTGGCTTTCCATGACGCCATGCACGCCAGTTACGCAAACGTAGCGGCGATCCTTTGACTGTATCCAATGACAGACAACATCGACAGCCATGGCGAGATTGACCGCGCTTACGCCGACACCAAGAACA
>CAXTXZ010000707.1:0-2173 GCA_964248015.1 uncultured Rhodopila sp.
ACGCTGCGGTTGTTTCCTCCCGCTTTCACGGTTGTGCGGGAGGCGATCGCGCCGGACCGGATCGGCGAACTGCGCCTGTCGCCGGGAACAGTGATCATGATCGCTCCCTGGGTGTTGCACCGCCACCGCAAGCTGTGGCGCGATCCGGAGGCGTTCCTGCCGTCGCGCTTCCTGCCGGACCAACCTGCGCCCGCGCGCTTCGCCTTCATGCCCTTCGGCGCTGGCCCCAGGGTCTGCGTCGGCGCGCAACTGGCCATGACCGAGGCGGTGCTGGTTCTCGGCCTGCTGGTTCAGCGGTTTCGCATCACCCGCGCGGAGGCAAGGCCGGTGCTGCCCACGGCGATCATCACCACCCAGCCCGACCACGCGGCCCGGGTCGAACTGTCGCCGCGCGGCGCGGCCGCCGGGCCGCCCGGCGGCGGATCCTTGCCGCCTGCCGCTGGCTGAGGCGGCGTCAGGCTGCCTTGGGTTCCGCCAATGCCTGCCAGAAGCGTTCCTCGATATGCGCCGCCAGCGCGTCGGTGACCGGCTGGGCGGGGCTGCGGCCCTTCAGCAGCAAAATGCCGAAATCCGGCAGTTTCGGCAGCCCCTCGTCGGGTCGCATGGCCCGCACGCCCTCCGGCAGCACCGTCAGCGCTGAAACCGTCACCGCCAGCCCGGCCAACACCGGCGCATGCGTGCCGATCTGCGTTCCGGACAGGTAGGCAATGCGGTAGCGGATGCCCGCCTGTTGCAACGCGGCCTCGGCCGAGGCGCGCCAGCCGCAGTTTTCATGCGCCAGCGCCAGAGGCAGCGGGTCCTGCCGCTGCGGCGCGTACTGCGTCGATGTGATCCAGGTCAGCGGACCGCGCCAGAGCGGCGCGTTGGGCCAGTGGCGCGGCTCGTTGCCTTCGGACACCAGGGTCAGGTCCAGTTCGCCGGCTTTCAGCCTTTCCACCAGGTCGGTCGAGGAGGAACACAGCACATCGACCTGAACCGCCGGGTGCGTCTCGGCGAACCGGCGCAGCACGCCGGGGATGTGCGACAGGGCGTAATCGTCCGGCGTGCCCAGCCGGACCCGGCCGGAGATCAGCGGCGCCCGGAAGGTCGTCATCACTTCGTCGTTCAGCGCCAGGATCTGCCGCACCCGCGGCAGCAGGTAGCGCCCATGCGGGGTCAACGTGATGCCGCCGCCCTTGCCGCGGCTCAGGACGGACTGGCCGAGAAGATCCTCCAGCCGCTTGATCTGCATGGAAACGGCTGATTGGGTTCTTCCCAACTGTTCCGCCGCCTGGGTGAAGCTGTAGCCGTCGGCGATAAGCTGGAAAGCGCGCAGCAGTTCGGGATCAAGGGCTTGGCTGGTTGGCATGATCATCAATTTATCTGATGGGTTCTATAAGATCAATTCGTTTTACTGATTGTTGGTGGCGAACGATTTAGGGGCAGTCGCTTCATCCTTTCAGGACGCCTGCCATGTCTTACCTTTCGATGACCCATTTCGCTCCGGCTCGGCTGACCGGCCATGGCGCCGGCTGGAGTCGTCTTGCGGACAGGCTTTGGGTAATGGTCCGCACCTGGAAGACCCGCCGGGCGCTATTGGAAATGACATCCCGCGAACTTGCCGACATCGGCGTTCCACGCTCTGTCGCGCTGGCCGAGGCTCGCCGGTGGCCCTGGGATGTCGCGCCGGTCCTGCGTCGCCTTTAGTCCATTATTGCCTTGGCTGTGTCAGGGAACACCGGTCTGGCCTTATTCGAACTGGCGATTCGCGCCATGGCTGTCAGCCAGGACGATCGCGGTCTAGGCGCGCGATCCGACCATCCTGCCTTTCCTTAAAGCAGATCCCGTTCAGGGAAACAATATGCTAGAGCTTTTCCGTGAGCCAATGCGAACGGAAAAGCTCTAGGACAGCATAGTTGGCGCGGCGGAGCCTGCCATTGGCTCTGCCGCCGAGGGAGCGGGCCGCCGTGAGGCGGTTTCGGCCGCGACGCCAAAATGCACCATGTAAGGCCGGAATTTAGCCCGTTCCCGCTGCTCGTCCAGGCCATGGTCGGCGAATTGGTAATGGTGCTCGCCGTAGCCGCCTTTCGGCCGGGCCGAGACGTAGCGCTCCATGCCGGCGGCAGAGGATGCGGATAGTTGCAGGCCGAAATGCCGATACACCGTGTCAACCGTGCTCACCGGATCACTGATC
>CAXTXZ010000708.1:0-2169 GCA_964248015.1 uncultured Rhodopila sp.
CTCGCCGCCGCCGCCACGGCCCCTTTGACCCGCATCGCCATCGCCCAGCCCGCCCGCAGCCGGACCTTGCGCTTCGTGCCGCAGGCGAACCTGACCCTGATCGACCCGGTCAGCACCACCGCCGCCGTGTCGTCCAATCCCGGCTACATGGTCTTCGACACGCTGTTCTCGCTCAACAGCGCAGTGCAGCCGAAGCCGCAGATGGCCGAGGGCCGCCTCACTGTTTCCGACGATGGCCGCACCTACCTGATCCGCCTCCGCGACGGCCTCAAGTTCCACGACGGCGAGCCTGTCCGCGCGCAGGATTGCGCGCCCAGCCTGGCCCGCTGGTCCGCCCGCGACACCTATGGCCAGACCGTCGCCAAGTTCGTCGATGCCTGGGGCGTCGCCGACGACCGCACCGTCAGGATCACCCTCAAGCGGCCTTTCCCGCTGCTGATCGAGGCCCTCGCCAAGTCCGACGCGGCCATCCCCTTCATCATGCCGGAGCGGCTGGCCAGGACCGACCCGTTCAAGGGCGTCACCGAGATGACCGGCTCCAGCCCGTTCCGCTTCCTGAAGGACGAGTTCGTCGCCGGCAGCAGCGTCGCCTAAGCCAAGTTCGCCGATTACGTGCCGCGGCAGGAACCGCCGGACTGGACCTCGGGCGGCAAGGTCGTCAGCTTCGACCGGGTGGAGTGGAAGATCATCCCCGACGCCTCCACCGCCGCGTCGGCGCTGCAAGCCGGGGAGGTCGATTGGTACGAGCAGGTGCAGGCCGACCTGGCGCCGCTGCTGCGCCGCAACCCCGACATCGTGCTGCGGCCGTCCGACCCGCAGGGCTACATCGGCGGCATGCGTTTCAACCACTTGCAGCCGCCGTTCAACGACGTGCGGCCGCGGCGCGCCGTGCTGACGGCAGTCAACCAGGACGATTGCATGCGCGCCGTCACCGGCAACGATCCGGCGCTGTTCCACGGATGCCGCTCGCAGTATCCTTGCGGCACGACCCATGGCGCGCAGGCCGACGCGGCCACGATGCCGGCCAATGTCGCCGCGGCCAAGGCAATGATCCGGGACGCCGGCTATGGCGGCCAGAAGGCGGTGATCATCAACCCGACCGACTTCGCCTCCATCGCCCCGCTGGGCGACCTGACCTACGACCTGTTCAAGCAACTCGGCTTCAACACCGAGATGGTCGCCGCCGACTGGGGCACGGTGGCGCAGCGCCGCGCCAGCAAGGAGCCGGTGGAGAAAGGCGGCTGGTCGGTGTTCCACACCTGGTTCTCCGGCGGCTTCATCCTCAATCCCGTGGTCTCCGCGCCGTTTCGTGGACAGGGCGCCAACGGCTGGTTCGGCTGGTACGGCAACCCGAAGATCGAGGCGCTGACCGACGACTGGCTGCAAGCGCCCGACCTGGAAGCCCGCAAAACCATCGCCGCCGCGATCCAGGCGGAGAATTACGCCCAGGTGCCGCCGATCACGCTGGGACAATTCCAGATCCCGACGGCCTACCGCAGGACGCTGCAAGGGCACGTGGCGTGCAGCAGCCCGCTGTTCTGGGGTTTGAAGCGGGCGTGAGACGCTGTCAGCCAACAGAGACGCCCCCACGTTGGAGGCACCTAACCATTTGCTGGAAACTGCGCGCTAGTAACCCTCGTCATTCATGGGATGCTGCGTCGCCAAAAGTCACATAGCGCATCCTGCGGCTACAGGCCATGACGCACGCGTTGACGATTGATCGTTCGGGCGAACCGCCGCAATCCCGCCCTCTGCTGCTGCAGCCAAGTTCCGCTCGCCAACGCTTCCTCGCCGGACGGATCGCCTGTCCGGACATAATCCCGCGTGAAGTCCGCCGTGCGGAACAGCATGTCCCACCAGGGCAGCACCGCGCCGTAGTTGCAGCTTCCCTGGCCGCTCGCCAGCACGCCGTGATGCGCGCGGTGGAAGCGGGGCGAGATCAGCAGGCGCTCCCCCAGCCAGCCGAAGGACAGGCGGACGTTGGCGTGCGAAAGGGATTCAAGGAAACGCAGCATCAGCACCAGAAGCGGGAACTGCAACGGCGGCACGCCGATCAGCAGCGCCACGGCGCCGAACCAAGCGAAGGCGATCACGTCGTCCAGCACATGGTTCCTGTCGTCGGACCAGAAGGTCATCTGGCGCTGCGCGTGATGCAGGGAGTGCAGCGCC
>CAXTXZ010000709.1:0-2166 GCA_964248015.1 uncultured Rhodopila sp.
GACCTCGGCCGCCTGCCCCCAGACATCGATCGCGCACTCCAGCGCCACCGCGCCGATGCCGTGGCGATCCGCCGGGCCGCCGACATCCTGGCGAAGGCGCGGCGCCCGCTGATCGTGGTCGGCGGCGGGGCGCTGGATGCCGGCCCGGAGGTCCAGGCGGTCGCCGCGTTGCTGCACGCGCCGGTGTCCTCGTTCCGGCGGGGCAGGGGGGTGATCCCGACCAGCCATCCGCTCGCCGTCTCGTTCACGGAAGGGCATGCGCTTTGGAGGACCGCCGATGCGGTGCTGGCCGTTGGCACGCGGCTTTACTGGCAGCAGAGCAACTGGGGGCTGGACGAGAGCCTGCCGGTGATCCGCCTGGACATCGATCCCGAGGAGATCAACCGCTTCCGGCATCCCGCCTGCGCGCTGCTGGGCGACGCCGCCGCCAGCCTGCGCGCGCTGGCGGCGGAACTCAGGGGCCGAGAGGCGGCGTGGCAGCCCAATCCGGAGCTGGCGGGCGCACGGGCCGCGTTCGCCGACCGGCTGGCGCGGCAGGCGCCGCCGATGGGCTGCCGGCGCGCCATCCGCGCGGCGCTGCCGGAGGACGGCATCTTTGTCGAGGAGGTGACGCAGGTCGGCTTCGCCAGCCGGCTGGCCTTCCCGGCGCCCGCGCCGCGCACGTTCCTGTCTCCGGGCTACCAGGATTCGCTGGGCTGGGGGTATGGCGCCGCGCTTGGCGCCTGTGCCGTGGCGGCGGGACGCAAGGTGGTGCTGGCGACCGGCGACGGCGGTTTCATGTTCCAGGCGGCGGAACTCGCCACCGCGATGTGCCACAAGCTGCCGCTGGTGGCGGTGGTGTTCGACGACGGGGCGTTCGGCAATGTCCGGCGCATCCAGGCGCAGCAATACGGCAACCGGTTGATCGCCAGCGACCTGACCAACCCGGATTTCGTGAAATACGCGGAAAGTTTCGGCATGGCGGCGTTCCGCGCGACAACGCCGGACGGGCTGGAGGACGCGCTGCGGCGGGCGTTCGCGCTGGACGCGCCGGCGCTGGTGCATGTTCCAGTTGGCGAGATGACCAGTCCCTGGGACATGATCCTGCTGCCGCGGGTGAGAGGGCCGGCCGGCCGGCCAGCGTTGCCGTAAGAAACAAACCACGCAACGGGGAGCTTGCAATGTCCGAAATCACGCATCGGTTCATCGAAACAAACGGCATCCGCATGCACATCGCGGAAAAGGGCAGCGGGCCGCTGGTGCTGCTGTGCCATGGCTTTCCGGAGTCTTGGTATTCATGGCGTCACCAGATCGAGGCGATCGCCGCCGCCGGGTATCACGTCGTCGCGCCCGACATGCGCGGCTACGGGCAGACCGAGGCCCCCGCCGACATAGACCAGTACACGCTGATGCATCTGGTGGGCGACATGGTGGGCGTGCTGGACGCGCTGGGCGAGGCGACCGCGGTGATCGCCGGGCACGATTGGGGCGGGCCGGTTGCCTGGCATGCCGCGTTGTTCCGGCCGGACCGGTTCCGCGCGGTCATCGGGCTGAGCGTGCCGTACCGGCCCAGGGGGACCGTGCGCCCGGTCATGCCGCAGACCGATGACGCGATGTTCTACCAGCTTTACTTCCAGGAGCCTGGGGTGGCGGAGGCCGACCTGGAGGCGGATGTTCCCGAGTCGATCCGGGGCATCCTGCTGCGGGTTTCGGGTGAGGCGCGGACAGGAGCGGGCGATTTCAGCATGGTGCCCAAGGTCGGCGGGATGCGGCCGCGCAACCGCGCCACCAGCCAGGCGCCCCTGCCGCCATGGCTGACGGCGGCGGACATCGATTTTTACGCGGGCGAGTTCAAGCGGACCGGCTTTCGCGGCGGGTTGAACTGGTACCGCAATATCTTCCGAAACTGGGAACTGCTGGCGCCCTTCGTCGCGGCCAGGATCTCCGTGCCGGCTTTGTATGTGGCTGGTGACAGGGACCTGGTGCTGGCGTTTCCGGGCACCGAGGAGACGGTGGCCAATCTGGCGAAGTTCGTGCCGAACCTGCGGGAGACTGTCATGCTGCCGGGATGCGGGCACTGGACGCAGCAGGAGAGGCCGGAGGCGGTGAACGCGGCGATGATCGGCTTCCTGAAGGCGTTGCCGTAGCCGGTCCGCCCGCGGTTGGCCAGGATTCATCCGGGTTCAG
>CAXTXZ010000710.1:0-2160 GCA_964248015.1 uncultured Rhodopila sp.
TTGTCTTTAGATCGCGGCTTAGGAAACTGCCGGTTCCAAACTGGACGCGGTTTAACCCCAATACCATTCACTTAACGTCTTCGCATGCCGAAATGCCCAGGAATTTTACGCCATGTCGTTAGCGGAAAGCGTCTAACTGAACGGTACTGAGTTTAAACCCCGCATGCCGGTCTTCATGCCGTCCGGATGCGGTCCAGGAAGCCGCCGACTTCTGTTTGCAGCGCCGCCGCCTTGGCGCCGAGTTCGCTGGCGGCGGAAACAACCTGGTTGGCGGCTGCTCCCGTCGCGCTGGCGCCGTGAGAAACGCCTTGGATTGTTGTCGAGACCTCCTACGTGCCCTGGGCAGCCTGATGCGTGCTTCGGGTCATTTTCCGGGTAGTAACGCCCTGTTCTTCCATCGCGGCGGTGATGGCGGTCGAGATGTCGTTGATTTCGTCGATCGTGCCGCCGATCCCTTTAATGGCCTCGACCGCCGCCTGCGTCGCCGCCTGGATTGCCTGGATCTGCGCGCCAATCTCTTCCGTCGCCTTGCCGGTCTGCCCGGCCAGCGCCTTCACCTCCGACGCGACCACGGCGAAGCCCTTGCCGCATCGCCCGCACGGGCGACCTCGATCTTCTGCGCCGTCTCGGCCAGTCCCTGCGCCTGCCTGTCGGTGCTGCGGGCCGCCTCCATCGCGCGGGACGCGATGCTGGTGGACTGGGCGCGCGACCTGCCGAGCGATCTCGGCGGCCGAGGACGCCATCTCCTTGGTCGCGGCGGCTATTGTCTGCACGTTGGCAGAGGCCTGTCCGGCGGCGACAGAGACGGTGCTCGCCTGCTGGCTGGTCTGGTCAGCCGTCGCCGACATGCTTTGCGCAGCCGAGCGCATATCGGTCGCGGAGCCGGCAAGCGTGCCGAGCAGGTCGCGGACCGAACGGTCAAAGCTGCTGATATGTTCGTCGACGGTGGCCTGCCGAGCGGCCTTGGCGGCGTGTTTGCGGGCCTGGGCCGCAGTAAGGGAAGCGGTGTTGATCATGCTTTCCTTGAACACTTCCACCGCGCGCGCCATGTCGCCGATTTCGTCACGACCGTCGCGTGAGGGAACGGCCACGGATGTGTTGCCTCGGGACAGCTTCGTCATTGTTGTCGTGATGTGGTTCAACGGAGTGACGACGCCCCGGCCGATGACGACCGCCAGGACAACCTCGAGCAGCAGGGCTACGCCCGTCAATACGCTTTGCAGCAAGGTCGCGCTGGCGATCGTCGCGTCGCTGGCCTGCTTTGACTCAGCGAAGTTGGCGGTCAGGGAAAGCCTCATGATTTCAAGCTGCCTTTGCACGCCAACGATCGTGGGGACGATTCCGGTGTCGAACAGCGTGCTGAGGGCAAGCAAGGCCTCCGCAACTCGGCTGAAACTGGCCGCGTAGCCGTTCAAGGCCGCTTTGACCGGAGCCAGAAGCTTGTGGGGCTCCTCGTCCAGCATGGCTTCCAGCGTCGCCAGGGCCGCCTCGACCTTCTCCCGGTTGGCGTTAAAGGTTGCGGGCCCTTTCGGGTCCAGCATCGAAAGGAAGCGCCAGTTGGCGACCCGCACCAGGAGAATGGCTTTCTCAGCTGCGGCGGAGGCGATGGAGACCCCGATGTCATCGCCGGTCTGCACGTTCTGCACGAGCCGGTCGGTCGCGGTGGTCAGTTCATCGCCCTGGGTTGAACAAGGCCGTGCGCTGCGCCGAAATCTCGTCTTGCAACTCCGCTGATTTATCGGCCATCCCGCCATAGGCGCGAAGGTCGGCCTGAAGGTTGGCCAGGATGCGTAGCTGATCCGGCGAGGCGGTCGCGGCGGTGGCCTGGCTCAACAGGTCC
Organism: uncultured Rhodopila sp.; assembly: GCA_964248015.1. Lineage (GTDB taxonomy): Bacteria > Pseudomonadota > Alphaproteobacteria > Acetobacterales > Acetobacteraceae > Rhodopila. The sequence continues at coordinate 1,841 of CAXTXZ010000710.1, forward strand.
GTCCCCTTGGTTATGCTGTCCTTGATCCCGTTGAGCGAATCCGCGTCCATGTAGAACCTGTAGCGCAACATGCTCCGGCATGAGGCTTCGAGTTGCACAGCGGTGTCCAACATGCGCGTGGCGCTTTCCAACGCGCTGTTCATGACGCCGACCTGCGTTCGGATGGCCGACAAGCGGTTGATCCCAAACATCGCCACGCCCGTGGCGATTGCGATCAACAGGCCGCAGCCTACAGCGCATCGCAGTCCAGTTGGGACTGCAATGCGTAACAGGGGCAAAAGTGTGGGTGCGCCCGCTTTTTTCTTGCTCTGGCTCGACGC
>CAXTXZ010000711.1:0-446 GCA_964248015.1 uncultured Rhodopila sp.
CGCTGATCCAGAAGCTGCGCAGGATGGCGCGCAGGTAAAGCGGCTTGGTCAGCAGATAGACGAAATTATCCAACGTGACCTGGCTGGTCAGCACCTGGTCTTCCGATTTCAGCAAGCTGGTGGTGAGCAGGAACGCGTTCGGGATGACAAAGAACACCAGCAGGAAAGCCGCCGGACCCGCGACCAGCAGGCGAGGCCCCATCCCGCCGAGCGCCCGGTCCCCGGCGCCCGGTCTTGCCGCCGCCAGCGTCGCCGCCCCGGCCGGGAGTTGCGTTCCTTGCTGCATATGCGAACACTGTAACCGCAAGCCGGAGAAACGCCATGGCCCTGATGCGCCGTTCGGTCCTCAAGACAGCCGCCGCCGCGATGGCTGGCGTTGGCGCCTTGTCAGGGGCGCGTGGCCCCCGCCCCCAAGGGGGGACCCGGCATTTGGGGCCGTACACGGC
>CAXTXZ010000711.1:456-2149 GCA_964248015.1 uncultured Rhodopila sp.
GTCACCGGCTATGGCGGCGAGTACCGCGACATCTACCTGGAAACGGTGGTCAGGCCGTTCGAGAAGAAATTTTCCGCGCAGGTCGTCTACGACGACACGGGCGGCGTCGATCCCTATCCCAGGGTGCGCGCGACGCACGGCGCGCCCGGCATCGATGTGGTGGGCGAAACGACGGTGCCGACAATCATCCTGGGCGCCAAGGAAAAGCTGTTCGAGCCGATCACCGAGGCGCAGGTCCCGAACCTGAAATACGCCTTCGCCAAGAGCCGCGCCATCATGCCGCCCTTCGGCGCGGTGCAGACCTATCAGTACCTCGCCATGATCTGGGACAAGAACAAGATCAAGCAGCCGGCGTCCTGGCTGGATTACTGGCAGCCGCGACAGGCGTACGGCGATGCGATCAAGAGCCATCTCGTCAGCCACGGCCCGGCGAACTTCACCCTGCTGATCTACGCCATGATCATGGGCGCGCGCAGCCGGGGCGGCGGCGAGTCCGACCTGACAACGGCCTGGGACATGCTGAAGGAGCAGAAACCCTATATCGGGTTCGTCGCCGCGTCCTCGGCGCAGGCCGTGCCCTACATGGAGAACGAGCAGGTCTGGCTGATGCCGTTCTGGAGCGGGCGGGCGCTGCTCTACGCCGCAAGGGGGCTGCCGTTCGGCGTCACGATCCCGAAGGAAGGCACCATCGCGCTGGCCAATTGCTGCGGGGTGCCGATCGGCGCCGCGAACAAGAAGCTGGCGTACGAGTTCATCAACTTCCGCCTCGATCCCGACATCCAGCGGGCCTTCTGCACCGCCTACCAGGCCAGCCCGGGCCGTCCCGACATCACCGGCTGGCCCGAGGGTTTTGCCAGCCAGCAGGTCGTCACTGAAGAGAAAATGGCCACGATGGTCTTTCCGGACGACCAGTTGATCGCCAGGAAGCAGCGTGAGTGGACGCTGCAATGGCAGGAAATCATGTCGGCCTGAACCGGAGAAACCCGCATGCCCCGTAAGCTGGCCATCGTCACCGGCGCCGCGCGTGGCATCGGCCGCGCCATCGCGCTGGCTCTCGCCAGGCACGATCATGACCTGGCCATCGTCGATCTGCGACACGAGCAACTGGCTGAAACCGCCCAGGCGATCGAGACGATCGGCGTCCGCGCGCTGCCGCTGATCGCCGATGTCTCGGACCACGGGGCCGCGCGGACCAGCGTCACCCGCATCGCCGACCATTTCGGTCGCATCGACGTCCTGGTGAACAACGCCGCGATGGTGCAGCCGCAACGGGTGCTGGAGATCACCGAAGCCGAGTGGGACCAGGGCACGTCGGTGAACTTCAAGGGCGTCTTCAACTGGAGCCAGGCCGCCGCGCCCGTCATGCTGGCGAACGGCGGCGGCCGCATCGTCAACATCTCATCCGTCTCCGCCACCACGGGCGGCAGCCCCACCGCGGCCAGCCGGTTCGCCTACAGCGCCACCAAGGCCGGCGTCCTCGGCCTGACCCGAGGCATGGCGCGCGACCTTGCGCCGACGATCCTGGTCAACGCCGTCTGTCCCGGCTCGATCCTGACTGACCGCACCCGCCAAGCCTTCGACGGCAAGCTCGGCGCCATCGCCGATTCAACCCCGCTCGGCCGCGTCGGGACGCCCGAGGACATCGCCGTCGTCGTCGCGTTCCTGGCAACCGCCGAACCGCTGTTCATGACCG
>CAXTXZ010000712.1:0-2143 GCA_964248015.1 uncultured Rhodopila sp.
CCCGCACCAAACTCAAGCGGCTCTGTCCCGCAATGTGAGCGGCACAGAGCACTAGATGCTTGGGCAATGGCAAGGCTGGCTGGTCATGCCGCCGGCAGGCGCTATACGCTCCGCTGACAACCTTGGGAGCGATCCAAATGAAAATCACCAGCTACGAAGCCACTGCGTTGCACATCCCCGAAGACGATCCCCTGGCCAACATGCCGGAGGAAGCCGGCCGCACCCGACCTGTCGTCATCCTGCGCCTGCGCACCGACAGCGGCATCGAGGGCATCGGCCTGACCTTCTACGGCGGCAAGATGACCGGAAGCCTGCGCGTCGCGGTCGAGGAACTCGCCGCGCTGACGATTGGGGAAGACCCGCTGCGGATCGAGAAGGTCACAGCCAAGCTGCGCAACGGCACCGGCGATTCCTGCGGACCGGGCGGCATCTTCACGCTGGCGCTGTCCGCCATCGATATCGCGCTGTGGGACATCAAGGGCAAGGCGCTCGACCAGCCGCTGTGGAAGCTGCTGGGCGGCCATCGCGACCGAGTCGCGACCTATGCCTCCGGCTCGCTGCGGCGCGGGTTGACCGACAACCAGGCGCAACGCGCCGCGCGGATCCTGGCGCAGAAGGGCTTCACCGAGATGAAGACCCAGATGGCGCTGCCCGGCAACCCGACGCCAGCCGAGGAAGTCCGGCGCGTCCGCGTCGTCCGCGAGGCGATCGGCCCCGACATCAAGCTGATGTGCGACATCAACCAGCGCTGGCGCCCCGAGCAGGCCATCGATATCGGCAGCCGGATCGAGGATGTCGGCCTGTTCTGGCTGGAAGACGTCACCGCCGCCGACGACTACGCCGGCCTGGCCCGCGTCACCGCGGCGTTGAAGACGCCGATTGCCGGCGGCGAGTATGTCTGGGGGATCGTCCCGTTCCGCCACATGATCGAGGCCCGCTCGGTTGACATCGTCATGATCGACATCGTCCGCGTCGGCGGCGTCACCCAATGGATGAAGGTCGCCGGCATGGCCGAGGCTTTCAACCTGCCTGTCGTCAGCCATGTGATGCCGGAGATGCTGGTCCATCTGGTCGCCGCCTGCCCCAACGGGCTGACCGTCGAATACATGCCCTGGATGCTCTGCCTGTATGAGGAAACCCCTGCCATCGAGAAGGGTGAACTCGTCCTGCCCAACAAGCCGGGCCTTGGCCTGACGTTCGACGCCAAGGCCATCGCGGCGTTCAAGGCGTAGCCCTCCCTGTGCGGGACGCCTTGGGCGGCGGCGCTGGCCCGGAGGCTTTCCCGCACTGGCTCTGGACCGTGCGGGTTATTCAAGGCAAGAGAGGCCCAACGACCTTTTCCGCGAGTGCTTCATGACCCCGATCGAAATCGAACGCCTGGAAACCTACCTGCGCAAGCTTTTCAAAAGCGACCTGGTGAAGGTCGTCCCGCCCATGCGCAAAGGGCTTTCCGTCGAGCTTGCCGTGAACGACGAGACAGTCGGCACGGTCCACAAAGACGTTGATGACGGCGAGACGTCCTATTCCATTCATATGACGGTGCTGGAGGAAGACCTTCCAGCCCCCCCCAAGCGTGCCCCCAGCAAGCCGCAAACCGGCATGCTCGGCCGCCGGTAAGCCTCCAGGCGCCCGGTTTCCAGCAGGTCGCGACGGCTTACCTGAGCGGCGGCGCGACATAGGCCGAGGTGGGCCGGATCATCCGTCCGGTCTTTTGCTGTTCCAGGGCATGCGCGATCCAGCCGGCACTGCGCCCGACCGCGAAGGCCAGGGTGAACGCCTGTTTCAGGACTCCCACCGCGTCCAGCAGCAGCGCGGCCATGACCTCGACGTTCGGCGGCAGCGCGCGACCTGGTTTCACCCGATCTATCGCCTAGGCCACCGCCCCTTCCAGGCGATCGGCGAACGCCAGCCGTCCCGCGCCGCCCGGCATTGCCTGCATCGCGCGCCGTATCGCCTCGGCGCGCGGGTCGTTGCCGTGGAACACCCGATGGCCGAAGCCCATCAGCCGCTCGCCGGCGCGCAGCTTAGCCTCCAGCCACCCTGGCAAAGCGGCCTGCGCCTCGGCCGCGTCCAGCAGGTCCAGCGTTGGTCCCGGCGCGGTGCCGTGCATGGCGCCGGTGAAGGCGCACCATGCGGCCAGCAC
>CAXTXZ010000713.1:0-2139 GCA_964248015.1 uncultured Rhodopila sp.
ATCTCTGATCGGATGCATGGCCTTGGCGGAGGGCAATGGCAGCCCCAGCCCGGCTGGCGTCCATGCTCGTGTTGTCGGCGGCCGGCTGAGCGGGGCGAAATGGCCGGTGGCGGATGGCGGCGTCGCCGATATCGCCGTGGTTGTCGCGTGCGACGAGCATCGCCAGCCGGGATTGTTCCTGGCCGACCTCGGCAAGGTCCGCAGGCGCGACCTCGTGACGCTTGACCCGACCCGCAACCAGGCGCGGCTGGAATTCGACTCGCTGCCGGTGGAGCCGCTGGGCTTTGGCGGCTGGGGGGCGGTGCAGCGGGTGCTCGACCGGGCGGCGATCCTGTTCGCGTTCGAGCAGGTGGGCGGCGCGGACGCCTGTTTGCAGATGGCGCGGGAGTACGCCCTAGAGCGGTTCGCCTTCGGCCGGCCCATCGGCTCGTTCCAGGCGATCAAGCACAAGCTGGCGGATATCTACGTGGCGCTGGAGCTGGCGCGGTCGAACGCTTACTACGGCGCGTGGGTGCTGGAGGCGGACGCGACCGACCTGCCGCTCGCGGCGGCGACGGCGCGGGTGTCGGCCACCGAGGCGTTCCATCTGGCGTCCAAGGAAAACATCCAGACGCATGGCGGCATTGGCTTCACCTGGGCGGTGGACTGCCACCTGTTCTACCGGCGCTCGAAACAGCTTGGCCTGGCGATCGGGTCCGCGCCGTTCTGGAAAGACCGGCTGGTCGACCTGCTTGAAACCCGCAACGCGGCATAAAAAGGAGAATCCGTCATGGACTTCAACGACACGCCTGAAGAAGCCGCGTTCCGGGCCGAGGCGCGCGCCTTCCTGTCCGCCAACGCCCCGCCCAAGGCCGGGGCGAGGCCGGTGCTGCGGCAGAGCGGCATTGACGCGGCGGCGGTTGGCCGGTGCAAGGCGTGGCAGGCGAAGAAGGCCGACGCCGGGTTCGCCGGCCTGACCTGGCCGAAGCGCTTCGGCGGGCGGGAGGCCTCGCCGATCCTGCAAGTGATCTACAACCAGGAGGAAGACGGTTTCGCCGTGCCGCGCGGGCTGTACGAGATCGGCCTCGGCATGTGCATCCCGACGATGATGACCTACGCCAAGCCGGAACAGCTTGACCGCTACGTGCGGCCGGCGCTGCGCGGCGAGGAGGTCTGGTGCCAGTTGTTCAGCGAGCCGGCCGGCGGGTCCGACCTGGCGGCGCTGCGCACGCGGGCGGAGCGGGACGGCGACGACTGGGTGATCAACGGGCAGAAGATCTGGACCTCGGGCGCGCACCTATCGGATTTCGGCATCATCGTGGTGCGAACCGATCCCAACGTGCCGAAGCATGAGGGGCTGACGTTCTTCTTCCTCGACATGAAGTCGCCGGGCATCGACATACGGCCGATCCACCAGATGTCCGGCGCGAGTCACTTCAACGAGGTGTTCTTCACGGATGTCCGCGTTCCCGACAGCCAGCGGCTGGGCGCGGTCGGGCAAGGCTGGCGGGTGTCGCTGACGACGCTGATGAACGAACGCCTGGCGGTGGGCGACGCGCAGCGGCCGGAGGTGGACGACCTTCTGGAACTCAGCCGAAGGGTGCGGGTGGACGGCAAGACGGCGATCCAGAACGCCGCGGTGCGGGAGAAGATCGCCGAGTGGCACGCCCGCTCGCAGGGGCTGAAGTTCACCCGGTTCCGCACCATGACGGCGTTGTCTAAGGGCGAGACGCCGGGGCCGGAGAACTCCATCCACAAGCTGGTGAACGCGTCGAAGTTGCAGGACATCGCCAGCTACGGGCTGGACCTGATGGGCGCGGGCGGGCTGGTGCTGGATGAGGATCTGGCCGAGGCGCACGGCATGTTCCAGGCAGCGCTGCTGTCGTCGCCGAGCGCGCGGATCGCCGGAGGGTCGGATGAGATCCTGCGGAACATCATTGCCGAGAGGGTGCTGGGGTTGCCGGCGGACATCCGGGCGGACAAGGGCAAGCCGTTCAACCAGGTGCCGACCGGGCGGCGCTGAGGCTGTTTTCGACGCCTGCCGTGGCGGCCCGTGATCATGGCAGGCGCTGCCGGCGCTGGATAACGGCGCGACCGCTGTTGGGAAGCTTATGCGGCATTGTAGTCCATCGGGACTGCGATGCCGCATGATTCACTCTT
>CAXTXZ010000714.1:0-2133 GCA_964248015.1 uncultured Rhodopila sp.
GGCCGAGGCTCGCCGGTGGCCCTGGGATGTCGCGCCGGTCCTGCGCCGTCTTTAGTCCGTTATTGCCTTGGCTGTGTCAGGGAATACCGGTCTGGCCTTATTCGGACTGGCGATTCGCGCCCTGGCTGCCAGCCAGGGCGATCGCGGTCCAGGCGCGCGATCCGGCCGCCCTGCCTTTCCCTAGGGCAGATCCCGTTCAGGTAGCTTGCCTGCACGGGTGAAGATGCTCGCGAAACAACATGCTGGAGTTTTTCCCTGGGCCAATGCGAACGGGAAAAGCTCTAGGACAGCATCGTTGGCGCGGCGGAGCCTGCCATTGGCTCTGCCGCCGAAGGGGCGGGCCGCCGTGAAGCGGTTTCGGCCGCGACGCCAAAATGCACCATGTAAGGCCGGAATTTGGCCCGCTCCCGCTGCTCGTCCAGGCCATGATCGGCGAACTGGTAATGGTGCTCGCCGTAGCCGCCTTTCGGCCGGGCCGAAACATAGCGCTCAATGTTGGCGGCGGGTTCGGGCAGTCGCAGGCCGAAATGCCGATACACCGTGTCAACCGTGCTCACCGGATCGCTGATCAGGTCGATGTGGTGCACGTGGCAGATCGGCTCCGCGAAGCCCGCGTCGTCGCCGGCCGCCATCATCCGCTGCGCGCCATCAAGCCAACGCCGGCTTTCCATCGGGCCAAGCGCCTGCGGGTCGAGCTGGCGGGTGAACGGGCGGCGCAACACTTCCGTCAGGCGTGACTGCGACAGCAGAACCTTCACCGGGTCGCGATGGACGAAAACCATGCGGGCATCCGGATAAACCGCGCGTATCGCCTGCAGGGCGAAAAGATGCTCCGGGCATTTCACCACCCAGCGGCGCGCCGCGCCATCCTGATGCTGGAGGTACTGCAGGAACCTCTTGTGAAACCGGTATGCCGGCAAATGCCGCAGCACGTCCGCATCCAGCCAGTTGCGGTAGGACGGAATGTGATACGTCGTGTCGAAACGCAGGCTGCGGAAGACATGCGCGGTGATCTCGCTGCATTCCTGCGGCGATGTCGCGTCCAAGGGGTGCAGCGCCCGGAACGCCGGGGCGAGCCAGTCGAACGCCCGCAACTGACGCTCGACCTTGGCGATCCGGCTCTCTCGGCTGCCGGCGCAAGGCGAGGGATAAATCGTTTCCCAGACCGAGGGGGCGCGGTTGCCTGGATCGGTAAGCATCAAGCGGTGCAGAAAGGTTGTGCCGCTGCGGGGCAGGCCGGTGATGAAGATTGGTTGCCGAATGGCTTCGCGGCTGATGGACGGCGTGCGTGCGGCGGCATCCTGCAGCACCAGCAGGTTGGACAGGAACCGGACAACGTCCCAGTTGGTGGCGCTGCGTCCGACGATGCCAAGCGCGGCCTCGGTCGAGCAGGCGTTCAGCAGGCGGCAGAGCGGCCCGATGAAGGACGTGTCGCCGAAGTCGCTGAGGCCGGTCTCCCGGCGGGCGATCCTGATCAGGCGATCAGGGTCCAGCGGCCTGTCCAGAAGCCCAAGGAAACTTGCAATGCTGTCAGACAGGCGTAATGCAGCCGTGCCAATCGTCAAGATCCAGTCTCCCGCTTCAAACGTAGTGGTGGCGCGTGTGCCAAATGAGCTTGAGGGCGCTCCGGTTTCATCAAGAAGGCATGGGCGAAGGCCAGGTTTCGCGTGGGCCTGGATTGGACGAGACACAGCCTATGTATCTGAATGATGTCAGCAGCCGGCATCACCGGCCAGACGACGTAGATGTGATCCCTCGGATTCAGGAGAATTGAAGCATGCAGAATTTCGCCATGCATCGTCGCGGCGTACTGGCCGCGTTGGCTGCCCTGCCGGCGTGGGGCATATCGGCGGCCCACGCGGCGGAAGAGGCCGTTGTGGGGCCGGTTCAGCGCCTGACGGACGGGTTGCTCCAGATCATGCGGGCGGGCGTGCACACGCCCTTCAACGAACGCTTCGAGATGCTGGCCCCGGTCATCGACCAGGCCTTCGACCTGCCGACAATCTTGCAGGAATCGGTTGGCGCATCCTGGCCGACGCTGCCGGCGGATCAGCAAGCCATGCTGCTGCAAGCTTTCCGCCGTTACACGGTGGCGTCCTACGTGAACAGTTTTGACGCCTTCAATGGCGAGCG
>CAXTXZ010000715.1:0-2131 GCA_964248015.1 uncultured Rhodopila sp.
TCGCCGCCACCCTGATCAACCTGCGGCTCGCCAAGTTCAGTCACAGACCCTAGAGGCCCATCGCCGGCGCGAACAACATCGTGTTGTGCCGCAGCATGTCGAGGTAAGTCGGCGCGGGGCCAGCCGGCGGCGACAAGGCATCGGAGTAAACCTTGCCTCCCAGGATCGCACCGGTTTCCCGCGCCAGCATGTGGGCCAGGCGATCACTGGTCATGTTCTCGATGAACACCGCACGCACGCGCTCGCGCCTGATCTGGGTCACGAGCGCGGCAATCGCCTTGGCTGAAGGTTCGGCTTCGGTGCTGACGCCTTCGGCCGAAAGGAATTCGATGCCATAGCGCGCGCCGTAGTAGCCGAAGGCGTCATGGGTGGTGATGATCCGCCGTTGCGCAGGAGGGACTGGCGCGAGCGTCGCGACGATCCAGGCATCCGTGTCCGCTATCCTTGCGCTGTAAGCGCGCAGGTTGTCGCGATAAGCCGGGGCGTTGGCGGGATCAGCCGCGATCAGGCCCTCGGCTATGGCCTGGGCATACAGGATGGCGTTTTGAGGATCCTGCCAGGCGTGCGGGTCCGTGGCGATCACGCCTTTCTCCTGCATGGTGCGCGGCACAACCTTGTCGGTCGCGACCACAACCCGGCCCTTGTATCCGGCTGCCCCGGTCAAGCGGTCCATCCAGCCTTCCAGACCAAGGCCGTTGCGCACCAGCAGGCCCGCCGCCATCAGGGCGCGCAGGTCTTTTGGCCTTGGATCATAGATATGGGTGTCCTCGTCGGGGCCAACCAAGCATTCAGTCGCGACGGCCGGACCGCCGATCTGGCGGACCAGGTCGGCCAGGATCGAGAAGCTGGCGAGAACCCGAAGCGGAACGGCAGCGCGCGTCGCCGTAGGTGTCATCGCCAACAGGGCGAGCAGGCGGCGGCGGCGCATGAGGTCTTCCTAAAATGTTATAGTATAACGTTAAACTCTCAGGTCCTTTCCCTCAAGAGAGCCGAGCAGTCAGGTAAGGGAATTTTTGAGAGACATTGACGAATCGCCATGACGCCTGTGCATTGACGTCATGGACGCGTTTCCCCCCGAAACACTGACGCTGCCCTTCGGGCCTACCCGTGTGGAGTGGCGGCGCAGCGCGCGTGCTCGCCGGGTGTCCTTGCGCATCGATCCAAACAGGGGTGGCGTCGTTGTGACCCTTCCAGCCCGCGCTACCCGCAAAGCCGGCATGGTCCTGTTGATGGGGCACGTCGATTGGGTTGCAAACCGGATTGCCGCCCTGCCCCAGGCAATTTCTTTTGTCGACGGCGCGGCGGTGCCTGTACGCGGCACGCCGCATCTTATCCGGCATGTGCCGCAGGCGCGCGGCGGCGCCTGGATCCAGGAAGGCGAGTTGCACGTCTCGGGCGCGCCGGAGTTCATCGCTCGGCGGGTTCGCGATTTCCTGCGTCAAGAGGCTGGGCGGCACCTGGGCGCGCTGGTGGCGGCCAAAGCCGAGCAGATCGGGATCGTGCCACGGCGGCTGATTGTTAAAGACACGAAAAGCCGTTGGGGAAGCTGCGCACCGGATACATCCCTGGCGCTAAGCTGGCGGTTGGTCATGGCGCCACCTTTTGTTCAGGACTACGTCGTGGCCCACGAGGTCGCGCATCTGCGGCACATGAACCACGGCCGCCAGTTCTGGACGCTGGTGGACGAATTGACGCCGCACAGAAACAACGCAATTCCCTGGCTGCGGAGCGAGGGCACACGGCTATTGCGGATTGGCGGCGCGTCATGACGCAGCTTCTGGGAGGGGTTGTCTCGGCGACAAAGCGATGCTGATGGCTCTGCTGTCGGCATTCAGCCTGTCCGGTCCCGCCCAATCAACGCCAAGCCCTCGGCCACTGACACAAATTCGCCGCCGCCAGTGACCCGGGAGGCGCCAAACCGCGTTGTGAACACCCGGCGCACTGCGGGAATCAGCGAGGTTCCCCCGGTCAGGAACACCCGGTCTATGGCCTCTTCCCGCAGGCCTGCCCGTAGCAAGGCCGTATCCACCGTGGCCGCTACCCTAGCGATGTCGGGCGCGACCCAGGTTTCAAAGTCCGCACGGGCAATGGTTTGCTCAATGGCGAAGTCCGCATGGGTAAAGCGAAGCAC
>CAXTXZ010000716.1:0-1404 GCA_964248015.1 uncultured Rhodopila sp.
AAGCCCCGCCGCCATCACATTGTTCGTCAGCATCTTCGGGTCCGTCCTCGGGCCGGTGTTCGGGATCACGATCGCCGACTATTATCTTGTGAAACGTATCTTGTGAAACGGCAGATCGTTGTTGTCGAGGACCTTTACACGCTGTCGCCGAAAGGGTCGTTCAACTACGACGGGGGCTGGAACCACAAGGCGCTGATCGCGCTGGCCGCATCGGGCATCTTGTCGATCGGACTCGCTGCTCGGGGCCTATGGCGTGATCTTCAACGTGGGGGACTGGGGATGGCTTATTGGCGTGAGCGCGGGCGCCCTGGTCTATCGTGGCCTGTCGCAGCCGCGCGACAGACTGGTCGCAGCGGGGGCGGGGGAGTGACACGTTCGCTCAAGGGATGGGACACGCAAGCGGTGTCACGCCCTCGTAGATGAGGGACAACGGGAGCGTTATGTCAAAAAGGCCGAGGTCGATCGACGCTTCCAGGCCTTGCGGCAGCAGGGCGCCTTGAGCCCCGAACCGTCCGCCTGAGTCGCGCCTGTAGATCAGGACACGGGGTTCGTTTTGACTGATGATGACGTAGCGCTGGATGAACGGCACGGCTTCATAGTCGCGCAGCTTCAGGTGCTGATCAAAGAACGCGGCGTTCGTGGGCAACGCCTCGAAAATCACCGTGGGTTCTTGCGCGTGCATGGCGTCAGGAACGCGCGGCCCGCAATCGATCAACGCGTCCGGATAGCGTCCGTTCCCGCCGGCCCGCACCTTCAGATCCGGTCCGTGCGAACGACATGGCTTGCCGCGAAGACGCATGCGAAGCTCGCCGCGCAGGTTGTTGCCTATCGTGTCATGATCGGCGGTTCCGCCCGTCATTGCGTATACGCAGCCATTGACCAGTTCGTGGCGTGTCGGCTGCCGTGATTCCCAAGCCAGATAGCTATCCCAGGTCAAGGTTTGCCGTGGAGCCTCAGACATGCGGCGCCTTGCTTCCGGCGAATGCTGTCAGGGTTGTGAAAGCAATGAAGCGAACTAGCGGATACTTCAAAGCCTCAGCGCCATGGGTGCCTTTGACTTGATCAATGCCCGCAGAAAACCGGTTTTGCTGGCTTGCGGCTGATTGCATTGGGTCTTCCTTGGTCGCTGGGACGGAGAATGGTTGTTACGAAAGGGCGATCCCCGCATGCCTGTCACGCCGCCTTTGCCAGCGTGATGCCGCTTGCGTCGAACAGCTTGAACAGGGCCTGCGTCTGCGCCTCGGTCAGTTGCATGTGCGGCGGGCGTAGGTTGAGCCAACGCGCGTCGCCGGTGTTGCGGGCGACCAGCGCCTTCAGGCCGGAGATCAGCGGCGCCGAGATCACTGCCTTGCGGGTCGCCGACAGGATTTCCTGCGCCGCAGCGCCGGCCGGGTTGTCCCAGTT
>CAXTXZ010000716.1:1414-2131 GCA_964248015.1 uncultured Rhodopila sp.
CGCCGGCGTAGACCTCGAACCCGTCGCGAGCGAAGGCTTCCACATAGGACAGGCCGTTGCCGTAGCTGCCGCTGCTGTCCTTGATGCCCTTGACCTTGCCGGGGTTGGCTTTCAGCAGGCGTTCCAGGAACGGCACGGTGAAAGGCACGGCGGATTGCTGCGGGAAGTTGTACAGGTAGATCCTGATGTCGCCGGCGACGCGCTGGATGACCTCGTTGAAGTAGGCCAGCAATCCGTCGTCGGACGGGTTCTTGTAGTAGAATGGCGGCAGCAGCAGGGCACCGGGACAGCCGAGTTTCTCGGCCTCGCGGGTGAGCAGGACGGTGTCGGCGATGGCGGTGGTTCCGGTGCCGGGCATCATCTTGGAAGCCGGGATGCCGCGGGCGACGAGGCCTTCGAGCACGGCCATGCGCTCGGTGACGCCGAGGCTGTTGGCCTCGCCTGTCGTGCCGAGCACGCCCAGGCCGTTGCAGCCGTTGGCGAGCAGCCAGCGGCAATGGGCGGCCATGCGGTCGAGGTCAATGGACAGGTCGGCGTTCATGGCGGTGAGCACGGCGGCATTGACGCCGCCGTACAAGGCGTTTCGCAGCATTGTTCAGGTTTCCTTGTCAGGGGTCGTGGCGGCTGGGGCCGTGGTGGCTGGCGCCGTTGCATCCAAGGGCTTGCCGGACGGGCCCTTGGCGCGTGGCAGGCGCCCGGGCCACTCAACAATATGGG
>CAXTXZ010000717.1:0-2129 GCA_964248015.1 uncultured Rhodopila sp.
AAGCTTGCGGAAACCATTATGCACGATGACCGGGAGATTCTCCGGGCACTGGCGAAGTGAGTGACCACTTGGCGCTGGGTTGGCGCAACAGTCGTCTATGCCGTGCATGATCGACAGCTTAGCGAGCATGGCGGCTTGGACGGCATACGGGATCTGGAAGCGATTGAATCGGCATTGGCCAGGCCACGACATCGGATTGCTTATGGCGAACCTGACGCCGCTGATTTGGCCGCTTCCTATGCCTATGGACTTGCGCGAAACCATGGGTTCGCGAATGGCAACAAGCGCACCGCCTGGGTGGTTGCGCGGCTGTTCCTGGCTGATAACGGGGTTCGTCTGGTATTTGACCGGCAAGAGGCTGTGGCGACCATGGAAGCAGTCGCGGCTGGCCAATGCAGCGAAACCGCGCTCGCTGACTGGTTCCGTCAACGCATTCCGCTTTAGACCAACCGCGCCTGACGCACAGCGGCGGCGATGAAGCCGGCGAACAGCGGGTGCGGATCGAACGGCTTTGACTTCAGCTCGGGATGGTATTGCACGCCAATGAACCAGGGATGGCCGGGCAGCTCAATGATCTCCGGCAGCACCCCATCGGGCGACATCCCAGAGAAGCGCAACCCAGTTGCCTCCAGGCACGTCCGGAAGTTGACGTTGACCTCGTAACGGTGCCGGTGGCGCTCGTGGATCACCGGGACGCCGCCGTAGATCGCACGCGCCAGGCTGTCGTCACGCAACAGCGCCGGATAGGCCCCTAGCCGCATGGTGCCGCCCTTCCCATCGTCCCCGGACCGGCGCTCGATCTGGTTGCCGCGCGCCCACTCGGTCAGCAGGCCAACGACGGGGACATCGCAGGGACCGAATTCGGTCGAGGAAGCTTCGCGCAAGCCGGCCATGTTGCGGGCGGCTTCGATGACGGCCATCTGCATCCCGAAGCAGATCCCGAAGAATGGCACCTTGCGTTCCCGCGCGAAGCGGACGGCCTCGATCTTGCCGGGCGTGCCGCGCTCGCCGAAACCCCCAGGCACCAGGATGCCATGGACATCTTCCAGACGCTGGACGGCATCGGGCTGCTCGAAGATCTCGCTGTCCACCCATTCCAGCCGCACCCTGACCCGGTTGGCGATGCCGCCGTGCGCCAGCGCCTCGGACAGCGATTTATAGCTGTCCAGCAGGTTGGTGTACTTGCCGACGACGGCGATGCGGACTTCGCCTTCCGGCGTCCGCACGTTGTCAACGATCCGCCGCCAGCGCGACAGGTCCGGCTCGGCGTCGAAGTTGAGGCCGAAATGCCGCAGCACCTCGCGATCCATGCCCTCGGCATGATAGGCGATCGGCACCTGGTAGATGGTGCCGACATCCAGGGCGGGAATCACCGCCTTGGGCCGGACATTGCAGAACAGCGCGATCTTGCGCCGTTCGTTGTCTGGGATGGGACGGTCGCAGCGGCACAGCAGCATCTGCGGCTGGATGCCGACGTTCAGCAGTTCCTTGACCGAGTGCTGCGTCGGCTTGGTCTTCAATTCGCCCGCAGATGGAATGTACGGCACCAGGGTCAGGTGCACGAACATGGCATGTTCCGGGCCAAGCTCGTTGCCGAGCTGGCGGATGGCTTCAAGGAACGGCAGGCTTTCGATGTCGCCGACGGTGCCGCCGATCTCCACCAGCACAAAATCGAAATCAGCCGTTTCCCGCAGCACGATTTCCTTGATGGCGTCCGTTATGTGCGGGATGACCTGGACCGTCGCGCCCAGGTAGTCGCCGCGGCGCTCCTTGGCGATCACGTCCTGGTAGATCCGCCCGGTGGTGGCATTGTCCAGTTGCGTCGCATGCACGCCGGTGAAGCGCTCGTAATGCCCCAGGTCCAGGTCGGTTTCCGCGCCGTCGTCCGTGACGAAAACCTCGCCGTGCTGGTACGGGCTCATGGTGCCAGGATCAACGTTTAGATAAGGATCAAGCTTTCGCAGCTTGACTGCGAACCCGCGTGCTTGGAGCAATGCGCCCAGTGCCGCGGCGGCAATTCCCTTACCAAGAGAGGAGACCACGCCGCCGGTGATAAACACATATCGCGTCATGGGCACCCAGTATATCAACCCGAATCGGGTGGAGGGAAGCCCTTAGGGCAAATTCAC
>CAXTXZ010000718.1:0-2124 GCA_964248015.1 uncultured Rhodopila sp.
TGGATCGTGGCGCTGGCGCGGCAGGGGCGTTACCTGCGCGACATCTATTGAACCGGCCTGGATGCCCAAGGCCAGCCTTGCCTTGGCTTTGACCATCAGGATGCTTGCCGAACCTGGACGGGGTGACGGAGCGGGTAGTCGGTCCTGGCAGCGCCAAACTTTTCGATGACCTGAAGCGGCCGGCCTGCTCGTGGCAGGGAACTTGTGAACAGGGCTTCACCCTGAGCGGCAAGTTGCCGTGAACACCATCTGGGCGACGCCGTTCCGGCAGCGTGCGGCAGCCTCAACCCGTCCTGCCCTGGCGCGTTAGCCTAAGGTTCCTTCTCCGGTGCTTCCGCCATGTCCCTGATAACCACCCTGCTGGGACGCCGCCTTGCCAACCAGGAGGCGGAGGGGCGCAAGATCGGCGCCTTGGAAGGCGTGCCGGCCATGGGCCTCGACGGCCTGGGCTCCGCCGCCTATGGCCCGGAGGCGATGCTGACCGTGCTCGCTGCCGTGGGTTCGGCCGGCTTGGGCGCCGTGCAACCCATCACCTGGGTTATCCTTGTCCTGCTCGCTGTCCTGTTCTTCTCATATTGGCAAACCATTGCGGCTTACCCCAGCAATGGCGGCTCCTACACCGTCGCGCGGGAGAACCTCAGCGGCAACGCCGGGCTGCTGGCGGCGGCGGCGCTCATGGTCGACTACATGCTGAACGTCGCGGTCGGCATCTCGGCCGGCGTCGGCGCGCTGACATCCGCGATGCCGTCCCTGCAGCGCCACACGCTGCCGCTGTGCCTCGGCATCCTCGTCGTCATCACCGCCGTGAACCTGCGCGGCACAAGGGAATCGGGCCTCGTCCTCGCCTTGCCGACCTACCTGTTCATCGGCAGCCTGTTCTTTGTCCTGGGCCATGGGGCACGGCCGGGAATGGTGAAGGTTTTCGGATGCTGTCAGGCGTATGAAAACCGCCCATGCGTGAACCCGCGGGGTTGCGGTGATGGTCTATGGGGATTGCGAGTTTTGAGGGTCTTTGATCATTGCGGCACCGGCTTGGCGCGGGGCTCGGCAGGACCTGGGTGAAGGAGATTTTTCACCAGGCCGACCGTGGGTCGGGATCTGTCCGCCGCTGACATGAAGCACGCCTGCCCTAACCGCTGCGAGCGGCATGTCTCGGGGCATTGACCGGAACGGAGGTGTTGCGGCGTGAGTGAGCGCAAGCCGTGCCGGGTCACGACGGGGTGCTCCCGGTTGGTGCGGGCGCATAGGGTGGCGCACGGGGTTGCCTCCATCGCCCGAAGGTCGCGATGATGGTCATGCGCTTGCCGCAGCAGGGACAGGGCGGCAGCCAATCGAGCGGTTCTGCCACTTCGACAGGCTCCGGCGGCGGCGCCACGGCAAGCAGTTCGCGGGCACGCGCTATGTTGGCCTTGCAGGCGGAACTGGCGAGCAGGCCGTAATGCCGGATGCGGCGGAAGCCACGTGGCAGGACATGGAGCAGGAAGCGGCGGACGAACTCGTGCGACGCGAGCGCCATGACACGCTGCCGTTCTGGGCCATCGCGCCGGTAGTCTTTGTGGCGGAAGGTGACGCCGGTTTCGTCGAACGCGACCAGACGCTGGTTCGAGACGGCGACCCGATGGGTGCAGCGGGAGAGACAGGCGAGCCCTGCCTCGGGGCCGGCGAACGGTGGCTTGGCATAGACCACCCACCGCTTCTTCCTGACCGGAGCGAGATGACGCAAGAAACGGCGGCGGTCGACGAGACCGGCCTGGGTGCCGAAGAAGGCAAGTTTCCCCGCCCCATGAAGCTCGATCAGCCGGGTGAGGAACAGGCGGCGGAAGACCGCGCCCAGCACCCGCACCGGCAACAGGAAGGCCGGCCGGGACGATATCCAGCGCTGCCCGTCGAGCGAGATGCCGCCGCCCGGCACGATCATGTGGACATGGGGATGGTGCGTCATAGCCGATCCCCAGGTGTGAAGCACGGCGGTGATGCCGATGCGGGCGCCAAGGTGCTTACGATCAGCCGCGATCGTCATCATCGTCTCCGACGCCGCGCGGAACAGCAGATCGTGGACGGCCGCTTTGTCCTGCCCGGCGATGTCCGCAACCTCGGTGGGAAGCGTGAAGACGACACGGAAGC
>CAXTXZ010000719.1:0-2112 GCA_964248015.1 uncultured Rhodopila sp.
CCATCCGGATGACGCGATGGCCGCTTACCGCCGCTGGTTTGCCTCCGCGCCGTTCGACTGCGACAACACCACCGCCCAGGCATTCGGCTCGACGGACGATCCCGATCCCGACAGCCAGAGCAACGGCTCGCTGATGCGCGTGGCCCCTATCGGCGTCTGGGCCGCCAACCCTGGGAGCGCCGCGCGAACCGCCAGCCTGGACTCCGCGTTGTCGCATCCCCATCCGGTCTGTCGCGCCGCCTGCGCCGCATTCGCCGCCGCGATTTCGGCCGCGATGGCGGGCGCCAGCCGCGACGGGATGCGGGAGGCAGCCTCGCGGTTCTCCTCAACGGAACCGGCGGTAATGGACGCAGTGCGCGCCACTGCTCCACCGGCCGATTTCCAGACGCATATGGGCTGGGTGCTGGTCGCGTTGCGCAACGCCTTCCACCACCTGAACGCCGGCCATCCCGTGGAAGCCGCCCTGATCGAGACCGTGGGCGCGGGCGGCGACAGCGATACCAATGCCGCCATCGCCGGGGCGCTTCTGGGGGCCGCCGACGGCAGGGCGTCGCTGCCCGTGCGCTGGGTCATGCCGGTGCTGACCTGCCGAGCGGATGCGGGGTTGCATGCGGCGCGCGCCAGACCTGAGGAATACTGGGCGGATGACCTGCTCGACCTGACCGAGGCAATGCTGCTAAGCCAAACCCGTCATGACGCTTGAACTGGACTACGCCAAACTGACTGCGGCATCGGTTGCGACCGTGCCGTTCCCGCATGTGGTGGTGCCGGATTTCGTCCCGCCGGCGGCGTTGGATGCCGTGCTGGCTGATTTGCCGCCGCTGCGCAAGCGCGGCTCCTTCCCGCCTGACGCGGTGCGGCTCGGCCCCGCCGCCCAGGCGCTGATGCAGGCGATGGAGGGCCCTGCCCTGCGGCAGGCCATCGCCGCCCTGTTTGGCCTCGATCTGGCGGACGCCCCGACAATGGTCACCCTGCGCGGCTGGACCAGCGAGCGGGACGGCCGCATCCACTGCGACTCGCTGGCCAAGCGGGTGACCGTGCTGCTGTACCTGAACCGTCAGGACGAGGCCTGGAACCGTCAGGAAGGCTGCCTGCGCCTGCTGCGCGGACCGCACGACCTGGAGGATTTCGCCGTGGAGGTGCCGCCGGTGAACGGCACGCTGCTGGTGTTCCCGAACGGGCCAACGACATGGCACGGCCACCGCCAGTTCGTCGGGCTGCGCTACAGCGTGCAGCTCAATTACATGGCGAACGACGACAAAGCCCGTAGCGAGATGCGGCGGCACCGGATCTCGGCGTTCGTGAAGCGGCTGACCTGGGCGGCCTGATCGGGTTCATAGGCGTTCGGCGACCGCCACCATTGCCTTGCTAGGATAGGCCATCGGCCTACTATCGGTCGCAATAACCGGAAGGGGCGCCCATGATCACTAAATTCGACAGCCTGTTCGCCGGCCATACCGATGTCGAGGACATCGGCTACGGCGGCATTCCGATCAACCAGCGGCGCTACGGCAACGCCCACCTGTCCTCGGCGCTGTGGAAGGCGCAGTCCATCGCACAAACTATGGACAAGCTTGGTTTCTCGACGTTCTGGATGGCGGAGCACCACTTCCAGCACGAGGGCACCGAGTGCATCCCCAACGTGCTGCTGATGGCGCTGCACCTGACGCACGTAACCAAGAACATGAACATCGGCTGCGGCTTCAACGTGACGCCGATGTGGCACCCGCTGCGCCTCGCCGAGGACTACGCGATGGCCGACATCCTTTCCAACGGCCGCGTCGTGTTCGGCGTCGCGCGCGGCTACCATACGCGCGAGGTCGAAACCTTCGGCGCGCCGCTCATCGACCAGGAGGCCAACCGCGAATTGTTCGAGGAACAGGTCGAGATCATCTTCAAGGCGTTCAACAACGAATCCTTCTCCCACCAGGGCAAGCACTACACCCTGCCGCCCGAGGTGCCGTATCGCGGCTATGCCCTGAAAGAACTGACGCTGGTGCCAAGGCCGGCGCGCCTGCCGGTGGAATGCTGGCAACCCATCCAGGGCGGTTCGGTCCGCGCCCTGGCCTTCATGGCCAAGCACGGCATCCAGGGCATGGTCGGCGGCGGCTC
>CAXTXZ010000720.1:0-2106 GCA_964248015.1 uncultured Rhodopila sp.
GAGCCAGGTTCGATCGCGTGGGTCCAGGTCTCGCACCCTGTCGTCCATCATCACGACGGGCAATCGGGCACCACAATGGACTTTCCCTCACCGCCAGTGCCATTAAGCCCTGCTCAATTCGGTTGCCTGGCGCTGATGGCCGCGCTTGACGCGAGCCCATGCCTGTTCAGAGCCGTGCCGCCCCCAAGGTTTCGGCCACCAATGTCGCCACGGCCGTTTCGCCAGCCACAGCCCCTGCGGGTCAGCCTGCGCGCTGGCCGATGGGCTCCGGCATGAATCCAGCCTGGACACTTCGAACCGGTCGGCTGCTCATGACCCCCGTCAGCGGCGCTGACCTGCCTGACCTGCGCGCCATTAAATCAGCTCCCGCGGTTTTTGCCGTCATGTTTGGTGGTGTTCGCAACGCTTCCCAGACGGCTGACGACCTTGCTCGAAACATCTGCGATTGGGGACAATACGGCTTTGGCATCTGGGCGGTGCGGGAGGCCGCCCGCTTTGTCGGGATCACGGGACTTGAACACCGGCCGGATGGCAAAGGCGTGGCGCTTCGTTTTGCGTTATGGCCAGAGGCTCAAGGCCGCGGCCTCGCGCGGGAAGCCGCTTACGCCGCCCTGCGCTTTGGCCACGACAACGGGACGCTGCCGCGTATCGTCGCGGTAGCCCGGGAAAGCAACTTCGGCTCTCGCACGATCCTGGGCGGCATCGGCATGCGCCAGGCGGAAACCTTTGAGCAGCACGGCTACACCATGCTGCTCTACGAAAGCGTCAGCCGCTTTGCGCCACCTGATTCCGCATCGCGCTGATCAGCGCATCAACATTGTTGCCGTTATGCGCCAGGTAGGATGCGTAATCCTGTCTTTGCGTGAGCCGTAGGGATGTTCCCTCCGCCACCACGTCAATGATCCGGGGATCGGAAACTGGGTTCGCGATGACCCAATCAACCGCCGTGGGCGGGTTGTTCGGCCGTTCCACGGTGGTGGACACGACCGCGTCCTCATCCTGCGAACGGCTGCGCAGCATGGTAAAACGCACGCCCTGGTATTCACCCAGTTTGGCAGTGATGTTGGTGACCAAAACCTCGTGGAACAGCTTGATGTATTGCTGCTGCTGGTCCGGCGTCGCGGTGCGCCAGTAGCGACCAAGGCAAAAGCGCGCGATGCCGTCCACATCCACTGACCCGTTCAGGATCTGCGTCATTTGGGTTCGTTTGGCGGTGGCCGTGCCGGGTCCATTGACAACGGCAACCAGCTTGTCGCCGGTTGCCTTGACGAAGGCGCTGGCTTTTTCGGGGATTTGCGCGCGCGCCGGCGCAGCGGCCATGACAAGCGCCGTGGCGGCTGCCATTTTGAGAATTTGCCTGCGAGAAGTCATGCGTTTTCGCTGCTCCGGTACCTGGGTCATTTACCTGGTTGACGCATCCGCCGGCTGAGGAAACCAGGCCGGGACGGTGCTACGCGTGTCGTTTCGCAAGGTTTCAATCTGAGCGTTCCGGTGCTGACGATACAAGCTGCGGAAAGTTGCGTATGGGTCCAGTGCGGTCTTCTTGATCTGGTCCACTGCATCCAGTACGCGTTCCCGCGAGTCAACCGCATTCAGGCCGTAGCGCGACCAATTAAAGGCCGAAAGCCCGGTGTCATGCGGCCCGCCAACCCAGGTGAACGGGTCAATGAGAATATTGACACCGAAACCTGTGGCATCACGTGGGTTCGTCGGGCCAAGCACCGGGAGGAAAAGGAATGGGCCATCGGGCACTCCCCAATGGGCCAGGGTCATGCCAAAATCCGCGTCGTGATCCGGATAACCCCATTTGGTTGCCACATCAAAGACGCCTAACCCGCCCGCTGTCGTGTTGATAATGAACCGCATGACGGTGTCACCAGCGCGCCGTGGCTTGCCTTCCAGCATGTCGTTGGTCAACTGCACGGGCAGCCCAATATTCGCCAGGACATTATGGACGCCGGTTCGCACAGCGCCGGGAACCGCATAGCGGTAGCCCAAGGCCAATGGCCGCAGAATGACGGTATCAAGGCCGTTGTTCACCGCGTAGAACACGCGGTTGGTCGGCTCCAGCGGGTCATTCGTCTGCTTGTAATCCGCCACCGCATC
>CAXTXZ010000721.1:0-2103 GCA_964248015.1 uncultured Rhodopila sp.
GGGCGGTTGCCGGTTTGTTCCGGACTGATTTTGAAGGACGGCGCTATGTTGACTCGCAAGCAATATGAATTACTGGTTTATATTGATAGCCAATTGAAGCAAACTGGCGTTTCCCCCAGTTTCGAGGAAATGAAGGACGCTTTGAACTTGCGGTCCAAGTCAGGCATCCACCGCCTGATCTCCGCCCTGGAAGAGCGTGGTTACCTCGCTCGCCGCCATCACCGCGCCCGGGCGCTGGACGTGCTGCGGCTGCCGGAGAACATGGTGGCGCGGGACATGGTCATCGACGACGTGGAGGAAGATGCCGAGGAGGCCGCGCATGGCTTCTCGCCGACCGTGATACAGGGCGACTTCACGCAGAAGCTCGCGGGCGTGCGCACGGGCGGGGAGGCCGGCGCCATTGAGTTGCCGATGTATGGCCGCATCGCGGCAGGCCTGCCGATCGAGGCGCTTCGGGACAACAGCGGCTCGGTTGAGGTGCCGCTCGCGATGCTTGGCGCGGGCGAGCATTACGGATTGGAGGTTGCCGGCGACTCGATGGTCGAGGCCGGCATCCTGGATGGCGACACGGTGATCATCCTCAAGGGTGAGCGGGCGGAAAACGGGCAGATCGTGGTCGCGCTGGTGGATGACACCGAGGTCACGCTGAAGCGCCTGCGCCGGCGGGGGAACTCGATCGCGCTGGAGCCCTGCAACATCCGGCATGAGACGCGGATCTTCCCGGCAGACCGGGTGAAGGTTCAAGGGCGCATCGTCGCGCTGATGCGGAAGTACTGAAGCGCTGTCGCGCTGGCTGCTTTGGCCAACGTGACAGCCTTGGTCGGTGGGGCGGCTGGACCATTACCAGGCTGACCGTGGAGCCGGACAATGGTCTAGCTCATTGTTTTTGGCGAGCAACTTTATCATCCAGACTGTTCCAATCAGGCTGATGTTGCCCTATTTGGGAATGATCAACGCATCGACGGCCGTGATGCGTTCGCCCGCGCAGATCAGCGGGTTCACGTCCAGTTCGGCGACGGTGTCCCGGTGGTCGGCGGCGAAACGGGAAATGTCGCTGACGATCCGTGACAGATGCCGCATGTCAACGCCGGGCATGCCACGGAAGCCCTCCAGCAGCTTCACGCCCTTCAACTGACGCAGCAACGCTTCCGCTTCGGCGGCTGAGACGGGGGCGGGCGACAGGGCGGTGTCCTTCAGGACTTCCACCAGGATGCCGCCAAGGCCGACGACCACGAGCGGGCCGAACAAGGGGTCATTGCGCGCGCCGACGACCATCTCGATGCCTTGCGGCACCATGGGTTGCACCAGGACGCCATTGATGCGCGGCTTTGGCGAAACCTTGCCGGCATTCGCCATCACCGCCGCGTAGCCAACGCGGACCTCTTCGGCGGAGCGCAGGTTCAGGCGTATGACGCCGGCTTCCGTCTTGTGCGGCAGGTCGGGGGACTCGACTTTCAGCACCACCGGATAGCCAAGCGCCTCGGCGGCGGAGACAGCCGTTTCGGCGGATTGCACCAGCTTTTCCCCGACGACGGGAATGCCGTACAGCGCCAGGACGGCCTTGGCCTCGCGTTCGGTGAGCGTCTTGCCTTTGGCTGCCGTGATCAGGGCGCGGGCCTGTGCGATGGTGTCCCTGGCGGTGGCGGCGGCGGGGCTTGCGATGGCGTTTTGCTTGTCGGCGCGAATGTGCCAGGCGGCGAGCGTGCCGAAGCAGGCGTTCATGGAACGGAACAGGGCGACCCGGTCGCATTGGTTCGCCTCGAACACGCCTGGGCCTTCCTGCCATTCGGTCTGCCAGACGATGCAAGCCATCTTGCCGTGCTGCTCCGCGAGATCGCTGTAGACCAGCGAGCGCTTGGCCGATGGGGCATAGCCGTAGGTCAGGGGCGCAACCAGCACGCCGTATTGCGGATCGCCCAGCAGGGCGTTGGCGCAGAGGCTGAGCGACTCCGGGTCGCTGAGCACCTGGGCGGTGACGTCGCAGGGATTGCGAGCGGAGCCGAACTCGGGGATGCGGGATTCCAGCACCGCGCGGGTGTCCGGCATCGGCTGCGGCATCGGCACGCCGTGCTGTTCGGCCCGGTCTGTGGCCATGATCGCCGC
>CAXTXZ010000722.1:0-922 GCA_964248015.1 uncultured Rhodopila sp.
GAATTAAGCCAATGCCTCTTGCGGGCGAGCCATGCACATGAATACGCTCTCCCCGGCTGGCCAACTTCGGGCGAATCGGCGCGTGAAACCCGCTTGCCGGGTGCGCCTCTTTCCCGGGGGTGAAGGCCACTCTCGGCCTTCCTTTTGACGGGAGACCCCGCATGTCCGCTTCGCTGGCGCCGTCGTTCGACACCGCCGCAAACCCCCTCGATATGATGGAGCAAATCGTCAGCGCCAACGAATGGGCCTTCGACCGCCGCAGCGAATCCGAAATGGCCGCCGAGGCCCCCGGCCGCTGGTGCGACTACGGCCTGTTCTTCAACTGGTCGCACCAGATCAGCGTCATGCACTTCACCTGCGCCTTCGACATGAAGGTGCCGGAGAAACACCGCGCCGCCCTCTACGAGCTCCTCACCCTCGCCAACGAAAAGCTCTGGCTTGGCCATTTCGGCCTGGAGTCCAACGACGGCATGCCGGTCTTCCGCCACGCCGTCCTGCTGCGCGGCGCCGCCGGCGCGTCAGCGGAAAGCCTGGAAGACCTGGTGGACATCGCCCTGACCGAGTGCGAGCGCTTCTACCCCGCCTTCCAGTTCGTCCTGTGGGGCGGCAAATCCCCCGCCGACGCCCTCGCCGCCGCCATGCTCGACTGCGTGGGGGAGGCTTGATGCCGCCGCCAGCCCCAGTCCCAACAGCGCCGCCCCGCCCAACCTGGATTGCGCCTAGGCCCCCGGCATGACCGGCATGGGGGCCATTCCACCCATCCTGCTGGTGGGGTGCGGCCGCATGGGCGGCGCCATGCTGGCCGGCTGGCGGGAGCAAGGCCTCGCCCCCTCGGTCGCCGTCGACCCGGCCGCCGCCATTGTCCGCGCCATGCCCCACACCCCGGCGGCGGTGCGACCGGGCGTCACGGTGGCTTGCCCCG
>CAXTXZ010000722.1:932-2103 GCA_964248015.1 uncultured Rhodopila sp.
GACCTGACCGTGGCGCACGATGCCGCCGCCATCCCCGACAGCTTCGCGCCCGCGGCGATCGTGCTCGCGGTCAAGCCGCAGAACGCCGCCGCCACCCTGTCGGCCTATGCCCGTTTCGCCGGCGGCTCGGTCGCCAGCGGCCCGGTGTTCCTGTCCATCATGGCCGGCCGCGCCATCGCCGGCATCGCCGGCCTGCTCAGCCCCGCCGCCGCCATTGTCCGCGCCATGCCCAACACCCCGGCGGCGGTGCGACAGGGCGTCACGGTGGCTTGCCCCGGCTCCTCCGTCAGCGCCGCCCAGCGCGCCCTGTGCGACCGCCTTCTCCGCGCCATCGGCACGGTCGCCTGGGTCGAGGACGAGGCGCTGCTCGATCCCGTCACCGCCGTTTCCGGCAGCGGCCCCGCCTATGTCTTCCTGCTGGCCGAACTCATGGAGCAGGCGGCGATCGAGCAGGGCATCCCGCCCGGCCTCGCCCGCCTGCTGGCCCGCCAGACCGTCTCCGGCTCCGGCGCCCTGCTCGCGGCCAGCCCCGAGGACTCGGCGGACCTGCGCAAGGCCGTCACCAGCCCCGGCGGCACCACGGCCGAGGCGCTGTCCGTCCTGATGGACCCCGACGCCTGGCCGGTGGCGCTGTCCCAGGCAATCGCCGCGGCCACAAGGCGTTCCCGCGAACTCGCCGGTTGAGCCGGCGCCAAGCCGCACTATCTTCAAGGCATGACCGACACGGACTTCGACAACGCCCTGATCACCGCCGCCTTTCGCATCGCCGCCGAGCAAGGCTGGGGCAGGGTGACCGTCGTGGACGCGGCCCGCGCCGCTGGCTTGCCGCTGGCCGAAGCCCGCGCCCGGTTCCCCTCGCGCGGCGCGATCCTGCTGCGGTTCGGCCGCCTCGCCGACCAGATGGCGCTGGCGGACGCCGTCGCCGAGGGGCCGGTGCGCGACCGCCTGTTCGACCTGATCATGCGCCGCTTCGACGTGCTCCAGGCGCACCGGGAGGGCGTCAGGGCGCTGCTCCGCGCGCTGCCGTCAGACCCCTTGGCCGCCCTGATGCTGGCCTGCGCCAACAGCAACAGCATGCGCGGGATGCTGCCGGCCGCCGGCGCCGGCGCCGCCGGCCCGCGCGGCGACTTGCAGGCGCAGGGCCTGAACGCGGTCTGGCTTTGGTCGGTCC
>CAXTXZ010000723.1:0-1323 GCA_964248015.1 uncultured Rhodopila sp.
ACATCGCCGGCTGGGTGGCCCGCAGCGTCACCTCGATCTTCGAGAACATCGGCACTGTGCAGGACGGCATGCGCTCCATCGACGTGCCCCGCCAGATGCCCGACCCGCCGGACGCCGCCGAACTGGTGGTGCGCGGCGGCGGCATCCGGGTGGAGGGCCTGCACTTCGACTACGGCCGCCTGCGCGACATCCCCGGCGCGCCCGGCGTGCTGCACGGCATCGACCTGTCCATCGCGCCGGGCGAGCGCATCGGCCTCGTCGGCCCCTCGGGCGCCGGCAAGTCCACCCTGGTCAACCTGCTGCTGCACTTCTACGCCCCGGCGCGGGGCCGCATCCTGATCGACGGCCGCGACATCGCCGGCGTGACCCAGGAAAGCCTGCGCCGCCACATCGCCATGGTGACGCAGGACACCTCGCTGCTGCACCGCTCGATCCGCGAGAACATCCGCTACGGCCAGCCCGCCGCGACCGACATGGAGATCGTCGCCGCCGCCAAGCGCGCCGCCGCGCACGACTTCATCCTGGAGCTGGAGGACTGGCACGGCCGCCGAGGCTACGACGCCCATGTGGGCGAGCGCGGCGTCAAGCTGTCCGGCGGCCAGCGCCAGCGCATCGCCCTGGCGCGGGTGATCCTGAAGAACGCCCCCATCCTGATCCTGGACGAAGCCACCTCGGCGCTCGATTCCGAGGTCGAGGCGGTGATCCAGGAACAACTCGACCAGTTGATGGAGGGCCGCACCGTGATCGCCATCGCCCACCGCCTGTCCACCATCGCCCGCATGGACCGCCTGATCGTGCTCAACGCGGGCCGTGTCGTCGAATCCGGCTCGCACGCCGACCTGCTGCGCCGCAACGGCGTCTACGCCCGCCTGTGGCAGCGCCAGTCAGGCGGTTTCGACGCCGCCCGGATCGACGACAGGGTGCAGCCCGCGAAGTAGCGTGCGCGCCGCCGCCTCGCCGTCCATCCCCGCCGGGATGACGTGGATCGCCGAGGGATGGCTGGCGTTCAGCGCCGTCACCCCCCGCTTCGGGCAGACGCCCAGGCAGCCGGTTTCGATCACCCGCACGTCGCGCCGCCGCCCAGCCTCGCGCAATGCCTGCCGCAGCACGGCCTTCAGGTCGTCCTTGCGCTTGGCGCCGAAGCCACCCCGCAGTTTCTTGCCGCATTTGCGGCACACCAGGATGACCTCGCGCCAGGGCGTCGGACGGGAAACAGGGTCAGGGCTTCCGGACATCGCGCAGACATGGGCATTATGCGCCGGGATGGAACACCACAAACAGGCGCGGCCCTCGGGCCGCCCACGGGGAGGATACGATGGCAGG
>CAXTXZ010000723.1:1333-2095 GCA_964248015.1 uncultured Rhodopila sp.
TTATGAAACCGAGGCGGCTGGCGAAACCGTTGCCCTGATCAACGCGGCGGGAGGCCAGGCGATCTCCCTCGGCGGCGACGTCACGTCCTCGGCGGATGTCCAGGCGATGCTGGCCGGCGCCACCGCCGCCTATGGCCGGCTCGACTGCGCCTTCAACAACGCCGGCATCGCCGGGCACCAGGTCGATGCGTCCGGCCAGTTGACCCACGAATGGTCCGAAAGGTCGTTCGACCGCATGATCGAGGTCAACCTGAAGGGCGTTTGGCTGTGCATGAAGCACGAGATCCCCCTGATGCTGGGCGCGGGCGGCGGGGTCATCGTCAACACCGCCTCGATCGCCGGCCTGCTCGGCTTGCGGGGTTCCTCGGCCTATGTGGCGGCCAAGCACGCGGTGATCGGCCTGACCAAGACCGCCGCGCTTGAATACGCGCAACAGGGCATCCGGGTGAACGCCGTGTGCCCTGGCTACATCACGACGCGCATGACCTCGCCGGCCAACGAGGAGCGCCGGGCCGCGATCGCCCAGCGCACGCCGCTGGGCCGGTTCGGCGAGCCGCGCGAAATCGCCGAGATGGTGATCTGGCTGTGCTCCAGCCGCGCGAGCTACGTCACCGGCGTCGCCTACGAGGTGGATGGCGGCATGACCGCGACCTGACAGGCTCGGCCTCGGCTCAGAAGGTCACGAACGGCAGCACCTCCTCGGTAAGCCGCCGGAACTGCGCCATCGCGTCCCCCGTGGTGGCCAGCCGGAACGTGATCCGC
>CAXTXZ010000724.1:0-2095 GCA_964248015.1 uncultured Rhodopila sp.
ACCTGATTGATGCAACGAGCCTGCGATTTAGCCGCCGCTGCCTGGGCCATTGTTGGCTTGGCTCCGTGAGGCGATACCGGTCCAGCTTCATTCGGGCCGACGGTTCGCGCCCTGACTTGCCAATTAGGACACTCGCTTTTTATTTTCAGTGGCTTGCTTATCCCCTACGCTCGCCGTGAACACGACGAACCTCGGGGGCAAGACATTATGGCACGTCGCAGTCCCGTTGAGACTGCAACGTGTTATGGCTCATTGCTTCCCAAGCAGATTCACGCCTCAGGCTTTTCGGCCCCCTGGCGATCTGGTTTAGGGTTCAGCCGGACCCATGGACTTGATAAGGTCGAACACTCGCTTGCGGATTGACGGGTCGGTGATGCGGTAATAGGCCCGCACCAGTTCAAGCGTCTCCCGCCGGCTGAGCGTATCGTCGCCGAACGGGTCTTGCGTGTCGGTGACGCCGTTGCTGCCTGGGCGCCTGGCAGGGAGGCCGCCGAAATTGGTGGCGAGGCTGTCAGGCATGTCATCGAAAAAGAAGCTTATCGGCACGTCGAGAACCCGAGACAGATCGAACAAGCGGGATGCGCCGACCCGGTTGACGCCGCGCTCGTACTTCTGGACTTGCTGGAACGTCAGGCCAAGCGATTCGCCCAGGCGTTCCTGGCTCATGCCCAGGAGCGTGCGCCTGAGGCGGATGCGTGAACCAACATGCACATCGATAGGACTGGGCCGGCTCTCCTTATCGGTGCTTAAGACTTGTTCGGCCCCTGCCATACGCTTTGTCCTTTTTGTTCCGGCAAATCAAACACGGTGCCTTGTCCGCTTCATCAGGGACAGCTTTAATCCTAGGAACCACTCAAAAATGGTATATTACAACCGACTCCTATACAACCAAATTTGGAAATACATGGGAAATTTTATGTTAACTGGTCCGATAAGTTACAATTGTTATCAAAAATAGCACGAAAGCTCACCCGTCTAGGCAGAACGACGCGCGAAGCCGACAATCAACGCTAGAACACCAAGCCCGGCGGGCAGCAGCAAACCGTTATGCGAATATAGTGTCGGCGGCAAGGCAGGGGGCAGCCTTACGGCCAAATGTCCCATGGCCCGCAAGCCCAGGCGGCCAAGCTCGCGGCCCCGGGCATCGAACGCGGCGGAGATGCCGGTGTTCGCGGCACGCAGCAGCGGCAGCCCCTCCTCCACGGCGCGGAGTCGCGCGGCGGCGAGATGCTGGCGCGGCCCGGCCGAGTTGCCGAACCAGGCGTCGTTGGTGACGTTGATGATCCAAGCCGGCCGATCCGCCGGGTCGGTCACCTCGCTTGGGAAAATCGCCTCGTAACAGACCAGCACGCCGACCGGCGGCATGCCCGGAAGATGCAGGGTGCGCGGGCCCGGGCCACGCGCGAAGCCGCCGCCGGGAACGATCTGGATGGGCAGCGGCAACCAGTCAGGCTGGTACTCGCCGAACGGGACGAGGTGCCATTTGTCATAGAGACCCTCGATCACGCCGCCGGCGCCGAGGGCGAACAGGCTGTTGCGCGGGCGGTCCTCCTTGTCGAAGCGAACCGAGCCGATCAGCGCCTGCGCGCCGCCGGCCGCTTCGGCGATCAGCGCGCGCGCCGCGGGATCGGTTTGCAATTGCGCCGGGCTGGCGGTTTCCGGCCAGACGACAACAGCCAGGTGTCCCTGCGCCGATTCGACCGCCTGGCGCGTGAGGTCCAGGTAGCGGCGGAAAATCGCCACCATCAGCGACTGGTCCCATTTCTGGCCCTGGGCGACGTTGCCCTGGATCAACAGCACCGTCAGGTCCGGGGCCGGCGGCATCGCCTGGTCCAGCCGGGCGATGCCAAACAAGGCCCAGGCGGCCAGGGCCAGCGTCCCGCCCATTCGCCAAGGCCAGCCGCTCAACGGCAACGCGGCCCCTATCAATGTCGCCAGCGTCATGCCATGGACGCCGACAAGCGCCGCGGGCTGTATCATGATGTCGCCGGCGTAGCCCGGAAATTCCCACACGCTGCCGATCGGGTTCCATGGGAAGCCGGTGGCGATGAACTGGCGGGCCAAGTCACCCAGCACCCATGCGCCCGCCAGGACG
>CAXTXZ010000725.1:0-2092 GCA_964248015.1 uncultured Rhodopila sp.
AACCGCCGGCCCTCTCGGTGTAAACGAGACGCTCTACCGCTGAGCTAACCGCCCAATAAAGTTATATTACCATAAGACATTGGCATCAGTGTCAGCCGACCTGGCCCTTCAGGCCCTTCCCGGCCTTGAACCGGACGGTGGTTGATTCCGGGATCTCCATTTCCGCGCCGGTGCGCGGGTTGCGGCCTGTGCTGGCTTTGCGCATGGCCGCAATAAAGGTGCCGAAGCCACTGAGTCGGACCTCTTCCTTGCTTTTCAGGGCATCCGTGATGGCGCCCAGCACGGCATCAACCACTTCGCCTGCCTTGGCGCGCGAAAGGTCTGTCCCGTCAGCCACCGCTGCGATAAGATCCATTTTATTCACGACGTTTCCCTTTGTTTTGCCTTAAAGCAGGAAGCAGAGACCCGAGAAGAACGCGGGTAAGCGTGTCAACATTACTTGACCGGTTTTGCCTCCGTCAATGCTTGGGATTGCAAAATTCCTGGGAAAACGGCCCGTCGGGTTTACCCGGCGAGCCGTCTACGTCAGTGCGGTAAAGAAGCGATTGCCGGCTGTGGAGCAACCGATGCCACGGGAGCATCCGCCGGCTCTTCCCACTCGATCGCTTCGGGACGACGTGCCAAGGCCTGAGCGATGACCTCGTCCACGTCGGCAACGGGAATAAGCTTGAGGTGCTTTTTCACGTTGTCCGGGATCTCGGCCAGATCTTTCTCATTCTCCTTGGGAATGAACACCGTCGTGATCCCAGCCCGCAGCGCCGCCAGCAGTTTTTCCTTCAGGCCGCCGATCGGCAGCACGCGGCCGCGCAGGGTGATCTCTCCAGTCATCGCCACGTCCCGCCTGACTGGAATGCCAGTCAGGATCGACACGATTGACGTTGCCATCGCCACCCCAGCCGAGGGTCCGTCCTTTGGCGTCGCCCCTTCCGGCACGTGCACATGGATGTCGCGCTTCTCGAACAGGGTCGGCTTGATGCCGAACCGGGTCGAGCGGCTGCGCACGTAGCTGAGGGCTGCCGACACGCTTTCCTGCATCACGTCGCCCAGCTTCCCGGTGTGCTTGATGCTTCCCTTGCCGGGTAGCAGCACCGACTCGATGGTGAGGATTTCGCCGCCAACTTCAGTCCAAGCGAGACCGGTGACAACGCCAACCATGTCCTCAGCTTCCGTTTCGCCGAAGCGGAACTTCTTCACGCCGGCGAACTTTTCCAGGTTCTTGCGCGAGATGGTCACCTTGGCCGTCTTCTTGGTGACGATCTCCTTGACCGCCTTGCGCGCCAGGTTGGCGATTTCCCGTTCCAAATTGCGGACGCCAGCCTCACGCGAGTAGTAACGGATCAGGTCGCGCAGGGCATCTTCCGTGATGCTCCACTCCTCCTTTTTCAGCCCGTGCGCCTCAGCTTGCTTGTTGATCAGGTGGCGCTTGGCGATCTCGACCTTCTCGTCCTCGGTGTAGCCGGGGATGCGGATGATCTCCATGCGGTCCAGCAGCGGCTGCGGCATGCGCAGGCTGTTGGCGGTGGTGACGAACATCACGTCGGACAGGTCGTAATCAACCTCCAGGTAATGGTCGGCGAACGTCGCGTTCTGCTCAGGGTCGAGAACCTCCAGCAAGGCCGATGACGGATCGCCGCGCCAGTCGGAGCCAAGCTTGTCAACCTCGTCCAGCAGGAAGAGCGGGTTGGAGGTCTTGGCCTTCTTCATGCCCTGGATGACCTTGCCCGGCATTGAGCCGATATAGGTCCGCCGGTGGCCCCGCACCTCGGCCTCGTCACGCACGCCGCCAAGAGACATCCGGACGAAGTGACGGCCGGTGGCCTTGGCGATCGACTTGCCGAGCGAGGTCTTGCCAACGCCGGGCGGGCCGACGAGGCAAAGGATCGGACCGCGCACTTTTGGGCTGCGCGCCTGCACCGCGAGGTACTCGATAATCCGTTCCTTGACCTTTTCCAGGCCATAGTGATCGGATTCGAGCACCTTCTCAGCCTCAACCACGTCGTTGCGGATCTTGCTGCGCTTCTTCCAGGGGATCGACAGCATCCAGTCGAGGTAGTTGCGCACCACCGTGGCTTCCGCGCTCATTGGGCTCATG
>CAXTXZ010000726.1:0-2091 GCA_964248015.1 uncultured Rhodopila sp.
CGGCACTTCAGCGGCAGGCGGCGGTCGGGGCGGAACACGGCGTGGACATGGGCCGCCTCGGTCGTCGGATGGTCGAGAGGCAGGGCAACCAGGCGGCCCGCGCGCAGATCGTCCGCCACCATGAACGTGGGCGGGTAGATCACGCCAAGGCCGGCGAGCGCCGCGAGGCGCAGGGCGTCGCCGTTGTTGGCGCGGAAGCTTCCCGAAACGGGCGTCTCGATCGATCCGTCGGAGCCGAAGGTCCAGAAGCCCACCCCCACGCGGTCCGACAACGTGTAGCCCAGGCAGTTGTGATCGTTGAGGTCTCGGAGCGTGCGTGGCGTGCCGTGCGCCTCCAGATAGGCGGGCGACGCGCAGACGACGGCGCGGCAGGGCGCAAGGCGGCGCGAGACCAGGCTTGAGTCGCGGAGCACGCCGATGCGGATCGCCATGTCCCATCCCTCCTCGACCAGATCGACCACGCGGTCGTTCAGCCCAAGCTCGATTCCAACCAGCGGGTTGCTTGCCTGGAACGCGCTGAGAAGCGGCGCGATCTGGAACGTGCCGAACGAGACAGGGACGTTCATGCGCAGCAGGCCACGCGGCTCGGCCTGCCCGGCGCTTGCCGCCTGCTCCGCCTCGTCGATCTCCAGCAGGATGCGCTGGCAGGCTTCAAGGTAGACGCGCCCGGCCTCGGTCAAGGTCAGGCGGCGCGTGGAGCGGTGCAGCAGCCGGACGCCAAGCCGAGCCTCGATGGCCTCGACATGCTTGGTGACCATGGTTTGGGAGAGGCTGAGCGCGCGGCCGGTGGCGGCCAAGCTGCCGGCGGCGGCGACGCGGACGAAAATGCGCATCCCGGTGACCTGGTCGAGCAAGTGGGTCTCCAACTGCCAGAGTGAGGTGATCCGGCAGTTCGGCGGATTATTATTCAGGCCGCAACGGCTATCTTGAAGTCTGTTGCGATGCTTCCTGCATTCGCTTGATCAGAGGCCTGACATGCCTGAAACCGAAATCAACGTCATCAACCAAGCCGAGCCGCGCCCGATCGCGGCTGGGACACGCATTGGCCATGTGCACCTGAAGGTGGCGGACCTTGAACGGTCGCTGGCGTTCTATGTCGGCGTCCTTGGGTTCGAGCTGACCCACCGGGGCGGCTCGCAGGTGGCCTTCCTCTCGGCTGGCGGCTACCACCACCACATCGCGCTGAACACCTGGGAAAGCCGGGGCGGCAAAGCGCCTGCTCCGGGCACGACCGGGCTGTATCACCTGGCGATCCTTTACCCGTCACGGGCCGATCTGGCGGATGCCTACCAGCGCCTTGGAGCCGCCGGCATTCTCCTGGATGGCGCGTCGGACCATGGGGTGAGCGAAGCGCTGTATCTGTCCGATCCGGATGGGAACGGGGTGGAACTTTACTGGGATCGCCCGGCGGAGCAATGGCCGCGCAACCCGGACGGATCGCTTTCGATGTTCACCCGGCGTCTCGACCTGCATGACCTGCTTTCGGCGCCGAACTGACGATTGACGCCTTCCCGCGTGGTTCGCCCAAATGGCGATGCGGCACGGCGCCTTCCTGACACCATACTGACGGAGATCAACAATGCCCAAGGTTCTTGTCCTGTACTACTCGACGTATGGCCATATCGAGCAGATGGCGGAGGCGGTCGCGGCAGGCGCGCGGGAGGCCGGCGCTGCCGTGGACATCAGGCGCGTGCCGGAAACAGCGCCGGAGTCCGTGGCGCGCGCGAGCCACTTCAAGCTGGACCAGGCGGCTCCGGTCGCCACCGTGGCGGAGCTTGAGGCCTATGACGCGATCATCGTCGGCACGCCGACACGCTATGGCCGGATGTCGTCGCAAATGGCGGCCTTCCTGGACCAGACCGGCGGCTTGTGGATGCGCGGGGCGTTGAACGGCAAGGTGGGCGCGGCCTTCACCTCGACCGCCAGCCAGCATGGCGGGCAGGAGACGACGCTGATGTCCATCATCACCAACCTGCTGCACCTGGGCCTGGTGATCGCCGGCCTGCCGTACAGCTTCCAGGGGCAGCTCAAGCTGGACGAGGTGACCGGGGGCACTCCCTATGGCGCGAGCACGATCGCGGCGGGCGACGG
>CAXTXZ010000727.1:0-2087 GCA_964248015.1 uncultured Rhodopila sp.
TTGTTGTCGTCACGCCAAAGCTCGGCTCGGGCGTTCAGGGTCAGTTGGTCATTCAAGGTGTAGGAGGCGTACTGCGCCCCTCCAAACGCGTTCGCTGGCTTGTTGGCATAGCCAAAATCGTCACGCGCCCAGTTTAGCTCAGTCACCAGGGTGAGGTTATCATTCGCCTTGTACGTGACGACAACGTCGTTGTAGTAACGCCACTTCCCATCCGCGTTATAGCCGAGCGGCGATAGGACGCGGGACGATTGGTCAGGGCCCATGTGGGTCAGTGCCAGGACCGTCAGGTTGCCGCCCATCAGCGTCAGGTTAAGGCCAGCGATGCCGCCAATGGCGCTGTTGTTGTCGCCCAGCGGGCCAAAAGTTGTATTGGTGCCGGTATCAAGCCCGGCGTAGATGTCGAGCACCTCGTTGACGTGCGTCGTCGTCAGCGCCCCGGTGTGCTTGAACGGCAGGCCGAACTGGAAAATGTAGGAGTGCGAGTAGAACGGATTTGTGGATGGATCAATCGTTTCGTAGCCAAGCGGCGTTGAATACTGTCCGGCTTTGAGATCTATGCCGCCCTCGGTCAGGATCGGCAGATGAAGCAGAAGGTTTGCCTCAACCACGTCAAGTTGGTAGCGGTCACCTGGCGCGACCCGGTTGAATTCCCCAAGGAACTGAGTGAAGCGCGCGTCGGAACCGTACATCGCCTGCAGCTTGAAGCCCCACTGGAAGTCCGTGTTCTTTGGATCAAGCGGCTTGTTCGCTGTTAGCAGGAGTTGATTGAGCGTCGCCTGGTTGGCGTGGTCGGTGAACAACTGGCCGAAATTCAATCCCGTGCTCGGCCGCATGGGGTTAAGATTGAACCCGGCATCCAGCTGCGCTGAAAGATGAATCCCATTGATCCAGTAGCCTGGCGGCGGCGCATCAGCCGTTGGCGCGACAACGGGTTTTTCAGTTTCGGTTGTCGCGGCGGGAGGCGGCGTTTGCGCCGAGGCTGTCGCGACCGGGATGGCCAGTGTGGCTGCCGCGGCAAGCCAGGCACCTTTTCGGGACCTTGATTCCATCATTTGATTTCCATCCTGTTCGACGCGGACGTTCTGTTTGCGCCCACATCACTTTATAAATTTGAATGGCTACAGAGGGGTGTTTCCCCGGCAACACAGACAAAAAAAGGGCGTCTGGCAGCAGAGCCAAGACGCCCTCGCCATTCGGAATTAGTAGATTTGTTCGCCGTGCAGTACGATGTCGAGACCTTCCCGCTCTTCCTCCTGCCCGACCCGCAAGCCGACCAATGCCTTGGTGACCATCAGCAGGATCAGCGTCATCACGCCGCTGTAGACTATGGTGGATGCAACGCCGATGGCCTGCAACTTGAGCTGGGCCAAGCCCCCTGGGCTGCCATCTGGCGTGGCGTCGGTGGCCGACAACGGCCCATAGGAAAACACGCCGGTCAGCAGCGCGCCCACCATTCCGCCGATACCGTGGACGCCAAACGCATCCAGGCTGTCGTCGTAGCCAAGCATGTGCTTGAGGCCAGTGGCCGACCAGTAGCAGATCACGCCCGCGGCGACGCCGATGATGATCGAGGCTCCGGGCAACACGAAGCCCGATGCCGGAGTGATCGCCACAAGCCCAGCCACCGCGCCGGAAATCGCCCCCAGGACGGACGGCTTGCCCTTGGTGATCCACTCCGCGAACATCCAGCCCAGGGCCGCCGCCGCCGTGGCGATCTGCGTCACAGCCATCGCCATCCCCGCTCGGCCGTTGGCGCCCACCGCGGAACCGGCGTTGAAGCCGAACCAGCCAACCCACAGCAACGACGCGCCAATGACCGCATAGGACAGGTTATACGGCGCCATGTTGTCGGTGCCGTAGCCCACCCGTTTGCCAAGCACCAAGGCGCAGACCAGGCCGGCGACGCCCGCGTTGATGTGCACGACGGTGCCGCCGGCGAAGTCAAGCACGCCAAGCTGGGAAATCCAGCCAGTCGGCGCCCAGACCCAGTGGGCAATTGGCGAGTAAACCAGCAAGGACCACAGCGTCATGAAGAGGCACATTGCGGAAAACTTCATGCGATCCGCGAAAGCGCCGGCGATCAGCGC
>CAXTXZ010000728.1:0-2084 GCA_964248015.1 uncultured Rhodopila sp.
CCATGGCGGGCGGCTGCGGGATCAGGACGGGCTGGGTCACGCCTTCTCCGCCGCGGCGATGCGTGACGCGGCCATCAGGCCAATCATCACGCAGGTGAAATGCGTGTTGGCGCGGCAGTCTTCCGGCATGGCCGAGGCATCGGCCACGCGCAAGCCGGCGACGCCTTTCACCGTCAGGTCGGGATTGACGACCCCGCGCGGGTCTTCATGGGCGGTCATCCGGCAGGTGCCTGCGGCGTGCTGGATATCCACCGCCTGTTCCAGCATCAGCCCATCCAGCTCGTCCGGCGGCAGCGCCGCGGCCGCATCAAGCGCCAGCCCGGTCTCGGCGAAGGTGATGCTTTGCGAAATGGCCGTCATGGCGGGATCGGCGGACAGCGCCGCGAGG
Organism: uncultured Rhodopila sp.; assembly: GCA_964248015.1. Taxonomy (GTDB): domain Bacteria; phylum Pseudomonadota; class Alphaproteobacteria; order Acetobacterales; family Acetobacteraceae; genus Rhodopila. The sequence goes on from CAXTXZ010000728.1 coordinate 389, forward strand.
CGGCGCACCATGTCGCGCATGCGCAGGCGATCACGCGGGTCATCCAGCATGCTTTCATCGACATTCGGGCCACTGTCCGGATCAGCCGAGGCCAGCCGGACCGTGCCGCGGGAAAACGCATTGAACAACGCGCCGCCGACCTCGCCGTTGCCGCTGGGCAGTCCGGCCACTCCTGGGCAGTCCGGCCACTCCCAGGCCCCGATGGTTGAAGCCGATCAGGATCATGTCCCGCACGCCGCCGCCAAGGCCGGAGGTGTAGGTCACGCAGCAGTTGGTGTGCCGTTGGTCGGGGTCTTCTGACACGTGCTCGGGCCGCAGCCGGATCGAGGCGCGCAGGATCGGGTGGTCCATGAAATTCTGGCCGACCCGCGGCAGGTCGCGGATGATCGGAATCCCCAGTCCCGCCAGATCGGCGGCGGGGCCAAGCCCTGACCGCATCAGGATGGCGGGCGAGTGGATTGCGCCCGCGCACAGCAGGACCTGGCGCGCGGCGATCTCGGTCCAGCCCTGGCCGGGCAGGCGCACGCGGACACCCGTGGCCTGCCCGTCCCGCAGCAGGACGCGATCCACCAGCGCGCCGCCCTGGACCCTGAAGTTCAGACGGTTCCGGGCGGGTTCCAGGTAGGCGTCGTTGGTGGAGACGCGGCGGCCGTCGCGGCTGTTGATCGGGTAGCACGACACGCCCTTGCCCGTCGGCGCGTTAAGGTCGGGGTTCCAGGGATAACCGGCCGCCAGCGCGACGGACCTCAAGGCCAGGTCAACCGGGCCCCAGCGGTCCAGCAGCGCGCGATAGACGGGGATCGGCCCGCCGGCGCGGCTGGCGGCGGGATCGTCCTCGATCGAGTCAAAGACCGGCAGCACGTTCGCGGCGGCCCATCCCTCGCAACCGTTCTCAGCCCAGGAGTCGAACGCGGCGGCGACGCCGCGAATGGCGATCTGGGCGTTGACGACGGAGGAGCCGCCGAGGGCTTTGCCGCGCCAGTAGAAGCGGGGCGCTTGGGCGCGGGTGCGGCGCGTCATGAGGCCGGGCCATTGCCAAGCCGACTGATGCGCCGGATCGTTCATGAACGGGTTGATGTTGGCGCTGCGCAAGGCCGCCGGCGCTTCATCGGCGCGCCAATCCCGCCCGGCCTCCACCAGCAGCACGCGACGGTTCGGGTCCCGGCTGAGCGTTGCGGCGGCGGCGGCTCCGGCGGAACCGCCGCCAACCACGATCACATCATGGGCGTCCATAGGCCTCCCAACTGGCAGCCTTGGCGGCGAAGCGGGCACCGACGGTTGCCGGCTGGCCAACGCAGGAGCGCATCGGTTGCAGGCGAGGGCCATGCGACGCCATCCGCCAACAGGCAGTCGCCCGCCAGCGCGCGGTTTCCGATGCTTGCGGCTGCCCGGCGCCAGCAGGATCACCGGACGGCGCTGGGCGGCATGAGGCTTGACGCCGACCGGTTCGGTAAGTCTTTTCGCGATCGGCGTGTTGCGCTGATCCATGTTCGCGGCTCCGCGACATTCGGCGGAGTTGTGCATACATAGCGCATCCACGATGGTCAACTTGGCGCGGGTGCCCGAGGGCCTTGGGCCTGCCGTTCCGATCCGAGGGGAACTCTGCCTTCCACCGCACGCTGGCGGCATCGATCGGCACGGGGCAACGATGAGTGTGCTCGATGGGCCGCGCCCGCGCCAGTTGCGCGTGGCGACG
>CAXTXZ010000729.1:0-2083 GCA_964248015.1 uncultured Rhodopila sp.
CGCACCCGCACCAGCTTCGAGCTTGCCGGCAAGCGGCTGGGCGCGGACGTCATCAACATGTCCGTGTCAACCTCGTCGGTGAACAAGGGCGAAACGCTGCTGGACACGGCGACCACATTGAACGCCATGCACTGCGACCTGCTGGTGGTGCGGCATGGTCAATCGGGCGCGCCCAACCTGCTGGCGCAAATCGTCGACGCCGCCGTGATCAACGCCGGCGACGGCACGCACGAGCATCCGACCCAGGCGCTGCTGGACGCCTTGACGATCAAGCGGCGCAAGGGCCGCATCGCCGGCCTGACCGTGGCGATCTGCGGCGACGTCGCGCATTCCCGCGTCGCCCGCTCCAACATCCATCTGCTGACGACCATGGGCTGCCAGGTGCGGGTTGTCGGGCCGCGCACGCTGATCCCCGCCGAGATCGCCGACCTGGGCGTGACGGTGTTCCATGACATGCCGACCGCCCTGGCGGGCGCCGACGTGGTGATGATGCTGCGCCTGCAACATGAACGCATGACAGGTGGCCAGATCCCCAGCGCGCGGGAGTATTTCCGTTTCTACGGCCTGGACAGGGACAAGCTGGCTCACGCCAAGCCGGACGCCATCGTGATGCATCCGGGGCCGATGAACCGGGGCGTGGAGATCGACAGCGCCGTCGCCGACGACCCCCTGCGCAGCGTGATCCGCGAACAGGTCGAGATGGGGGTCGCCGTCCGCATGGCGGTGCTGGACCTGCTGTCGCGCGGATATGGCCGGAATGAACCCTGACACGCTGTTCCGCGGCCCCCGGATCATTGGCGCCGGCGTCGATACCATTGGCGACCTGCTGGTGCGCGATGGATTGATCGTCGATTTCGGCCCTGCCCTGGGCCGACCGGACGGCGCAATGGTGATCGAGGCGCACGATGCGATCCTTTGTCCCGGCCTGATCGACAGCCGAGCGGCGCTGGGGGAACCTGGGTTCGAGTATCGGGAGACGATCGCCTCGGCCGCGCTCGCCGCCGCGGCCGGCGGCATCACAACGCTGGCGGCGCTTCCCGACACCCAGCCCGCGATCGATGATCCCGCGCTGGCGCAGTTGCTGCGCGCCAAGGGCGACGCGACCGGCAGCCTGACCATCATGCCCTATGGCGCCGTCACCCGAGGCTGCCGGGGCGAGGAACTGGCCGAACTGGGGCTCCTGCGCGAGGCTGGGGCGGTGGCCTTCACCGATGGGTCCCGCGCCATTGGCTCGACCCGGCTGATGCGGCTGGCGCTGTCCTACGCCAGCGGCTTCGGCGCCAGGATCGTCCAGCACCCCGAGGACCCCTCGCTTGCCGCCGGCGGCGCGGCAACGGAAACCGAGCAGGCCACCCGGCTCGGCCTGCCAGGGATTCCCGCGGCGGCCGAGGCGATCATGGTGGCGCGGGACATCCGCCTGGCGGAACTGACCGGCGGCGCGGTGCATTTCGCGCATGTCTCGACAGGAGAGGCGCTGGCGCTGATCCGCAAAGCCAAGGACGCCGGGCTGTCCGTCACCTGCGACACCGCGCCGCCCTATTTCGACCTGAACGAGACGTCGATCGGCGACTTCCGCACCTACGCCAAGCTGTCGCCCCCCTTGCGCAAGGAGGGAGACCGGCTCGCGGTTATCGCGGCGCTGGCGGATGGGACGATTGACGCGATCGCGTCGGACCATCAGCCGAGGGACGCGGATGACAAGCGCCTGCCCTTTGCCCTGGCTTCGGCGGGCGGCTCCGGGCTGGCGACGCTGCTTGCGGTGACACTGGCCCACGTCCACAACGGATCGCTGCCTCTCCCCGCCGCCATCGACCTTCTGACCGCTCGGCCGGCCGCGCTGCTGGGAGCCGAGGCGGGACGCATTTCCAAAAACGCCGTCGCCGACCTGTGCCTGTTCGATCCGGACCGGATCTGGAAGGTGGAAGCCGGCAAGCTCGCGGGGAAAGCGCAGAACACGCCGTTCGACGGCCGCGCGCTGGAGGGTGTCGTGCTTGGGACCTGGAAGCGCGGCAGGCGGGTTTTTGGCTAGTGTCATGGTTCAGAAGTTCGCCATAGTGGGCGAACCCCTGAATCATGACACTAG
>CAXTXZ010000730.1:0-2081 GCA_964248015.1 uncultured Rhodopila sp.
GGCGCGGTCATCAATGCCCAGTCAGAGCGCCAGACGGTTCATGACACAACCGATGCTCCCCCCAAGCCGCTCGGGACCCGCGGCGCCTACGCTGCGGACACGGTTGGCGAGACGCCGTCGTAGCTGCCCGCCCTGACGCTTGCAGGCAAGCGGCGCGACCTGTCCGATCAAGCCTTTTTCACCAATGAAGGACACCACCATGAAAGCCTTTCTTCTCGCCGCGGCTTTAATCGCCGGCACCGGGTCGATCGTGTTGGCCCAGGTGCCCACAAGCGACACCCCCATAAGCGCGGTGCCGCCCGCCAGCGCCGCCAAGCACACGGAAAGGAGCGCCAGCGACGTCGCCAACGGACCGGCATCAAGAACGCAGGTTCCGCAAGCGCAAAACGTCACGCCGGGTTCCGCCATACCGCCATCCTCCGCCACCCCAGTGACCGGGCAAGTGACGTCCGCGCCGTCCGCGCGCTACAACAACGGCACTGCCGAGGTGGGCAATTCGACCCAGGGCAGCGGCGTACTGGGAATGTCTGGCGCCGGCGCGAGCGCCACCATGCAGAGCGGCCATTCCAACAACAAATGAGGAATCGCTCCCACGGGAGTTGACGAAGCGCCGGCTCATCCGAACATGTAGGTTAACAACCGATACAATGATCGTTAGGGGAATCCCATGCTGCGCCCGAACCCGTGCCGCCTGACCCTTGTTCCTCCTGACGAGACCGCTGCCGTAACCGACGCGCTGTGGACGCGCCTGCGCCGCGAGGCCGAGGAAGCCTATGAGCGCGAGCCAAAGCTCGCGCCGTTGTTCTTTGACTCCATCCTGAACCAGCCCAGCTTCGAGACGGCGGTTTTCCACCGCGTCGCGGCGCGGATGAAGAACGATGTGGTGTCGCTCCCGCTGATCGTGCAGGCGTTCAACAAGGCTTCGGCTGATGATGGCTGCGTCGTGGAAGCCGCCAAGGCCGACATCGGCGCGGTGCTGGAACGCGACCCGGCCTGCGCGCGCCTGCTGGAGCCGCTGCTGTACTTCAAGGGTTTCCATGCCATCCAGGCGCACCGGCTGAACCACTGGCTGTGGCACAACGGCGAGCGTGACTTCGCCCTCTACTTGCAAAGCCGCTCGTCCGAGGTCTTCCAGACCGACATCCACCCGGCGGCCAGGTTCGGCCACGGCATCTTCCTTGACCATGCGACCGGCCTCGTTGTCGGCGAAACGGCTGAAATCGGCGACAATGTTTCCCTGCTTCAAGGCGTTACCCTCGGCGGCACCGGCAAGGAAGCCGGTGATCGGCACCCAAAGATTCGGCAAGGAGTTATAATCGGCGCGTCCGCCAAGGTTCTCGGCAATATCGTGGTGGGCGAGCACGCCCGCATCGCAGCCGGTTCCGTTGTCCTCAAACCCGTGCCGCCGCATGCCACCGTCGCGGGCGTCCCGGCCAAGGTGATGCGCGTCGCCGACAGCGACGAGCCAGCCCGCTCAATGGATCAGGCGCTGTCCGACTTGGCATACGATGCCTTCAACTATACCATCTGATGGATGGATTCCGAATCGTCCGGCACACCGACCCCCCATAGTTCCCACTGGGGCGCTTTCTCTGTCCTGAGACGCAACAACGGCATCGGGATCCTGCCGCATCCCCGTGATCCTGATCCGGCGATCCTGCTGGCCAATATACCGGCCTCCATCACCCACCGCGCCCGCGTCGCGGCCCCCATGGCGCGCAGGGGCTGGCTCGATAAGGGTCCTGGACCGGACCGCCAGCGCGGACGCGAGGACTTCGTGTCGCCGCCTTGGAAACGGGCACTGGACCTCGCGGCCCAGGAATTGCGCCGCGTTTACGCGGAGCACGGTGGCCAGTCCGTCTTCGGCGGCTCCTATGGGTGGTCCAGCGCCGACCGCTTCCACCATGCGCAAAGCTAGGTCCATCGCTTCCTGAACGCCCTTGGAGGCTACGTGAAGTCGGTCAACACCTACAGCTCGGCCGCCGCCGCCGTCATCCTGCCGCACGTCATCGGCTCGCAGGAGGCTGCCGGCCGGGAAAACGTGAGCTGGCACGAACTCGCCACGTTGACCGATGTCGTGC
>CAXTXZ010000731.1:0-2079 GCA_964248015.1 uncultured Rhodopila sp.
ATGGAAACCCGCATTTTCGGCCGCCTGACCGCCTGGCAGAACTGGATCTTCCAGCGGCCCAACGCGGTGGGCGAAACCGGCTCGCTGAAACGCTACGGCTCCGGCGTGCGGCCGGACTTCAACCCAGAACGAATCTGAAAGGATTTGAACCATGCCCGATGGCGCCCAGCAAATCGACTATGATGGCCTGATCCCGAACAATGTCGGCCTCGCCGAGGACCTGCGCGTGCGCAAGGCGCTGGAAACGTGGCACCCCGGCTATATCGACTGGTGGAAGTCGATGGGACCAGCCGGCTTCCAGAACGACCCGGTCTACCTGCGCACGGCGGTTGGCGTCGGCAGCGAGGGCTGGGCCAAGTTCGGCTTTGTCCGCATGCCGGAGTACCGCTGGGGCATCCTGCTCGCGCCCGCGGTCGAAGGCCGCGCCATTCCGTTCGGCGCCCATAAAGGCGAGCCGGCGTGGCAGGAGGTGCCGGGCGAATACCGGGCCATGCTGCGCCGCCTGCTGGTGATCCAGGGCGACACGGAACCCGCGTCGGTCGAGCAGCAGCGTCACCTCGGCGCCACCGCTCCGTCGCTGTACGACCTGCGCAACCTGTTCCAGGTCAACGTCGAGGAAGGCCGCCACCTGTGGGCGATGGTCTACCTGCTGCAAAAATACTTCGGCCGCGACGGGCGGGAGGAAGCCGACGACCTGCTGCGCCGCCGCTCCGGCGACGTGGACACCCCCCGCATGCTCGGGGCCTTCAACGAGCGGACGCCCGATTGGCTTTCGTTCTTCATGTTCACGTTCTTCACCGACCGCGACGGCAAGATGCAGCTCGCGGCCCTGGCGCAGTCCGGCTTCGATCCCCTGTCGCGCACCTGCCGCTTCATGCTGACGGAAGAAGCGCACCACATGTTCGTCGGCGAGAGCGGGGTCAGCCGCGTGATCCAGCGCACCTGCGAGGCGATGAAGGCAGCCGGGATCGACAACCCCCACGACATCGAGAAAATCCGCGCGCTCGGCGTGATCGACCTGCCGACCCTGCAAAAAAAGGCCAACCTGCATTTCTCGCTGACGCTGGACCTGTTCGGCAACGAGATCAGCACCAACGCCGCCAACGCCTTCAACGCCGGCCTGAAGGGGCGCTACCAGGAGGACAAGCTGGCCGACGACCACCAGTTGCTGACGTCGGTCTACCCGGTGCTGCGCTGCCGCGACGGCGCCGTGGCGCAGGAGGACGTGCCGGCGCTGTCAGCGTTGAACATGCGGCTGCGCGACGACTATGTCGCCGACGCGAGCGCCGGGGTGACGCGCTGGAACCGAGTGCTGGAACGCGCCGGCGTGGATTTCCGCATCACCCTGCCCCATGTCGCCTTCAACCGGCGCATCGGCGAGTTCAGCGCCATACACACCGACACGCTCGGGACCATCCTCACTCCGGAGGCGTGGCGCTCCGCCCAGGAAGCGATGCTGCCATCGGTCGAGGACAACCTGTTCATCGCCAGCCTGATGAAGCCGTCGCGGGAGCGTGGCCAGTTCGCCGGCTGGATCGCGCCGCCCCGGCACGGCATCGACAACATGCCGGGGGATTTTGAATACGTGCAGATTGAACGGTAGAGGAGCGATGCGTCCGAGGCTGACGGCGGCCTCAGACGCATGCCCCCATTGCCGTGTACCGGCTGATCCTTGACGGTTTGCTTTCGCGGTCGCGCTTCACCAAGCGATCTCCTTGCCGTTGTAATCCAGGAACCTGTGCTGCCGCGTCCCGCTTTGCCCTTCAATGACGGAAACCAGCCCCGCCGCGCTTTCCTCCACCGAAACCGGGGCGCTCTGCCCCGCCATGTCCGTCCGCACCCAGCCCGGATGCAGCGACAGCACGGTGATGGCCCGGCCGCGCGCTTCGCTGTAAAGCCCACGGGCCAGGGAATTGAGCGCCGCCTTGCTCGCCCGGTACAACTCGTGCCCGCCGCTGTTGAGCGCGACACTGCCCATCACCGACGACGTGAACGCCAGCACGCCTGACCCCGGCCGGATATGATCCATCAGGGACCGCGCCAGCCGGACCGGCGCGACCGCGTTGGTGAACATCAGCG
>CAXTXZ010000732.1:0-2076 GCA_964248015.1 uncultured Rhodopila sp.
GCCGGTCACGCCGTCGGCGCCGACCGCAGGCATGGAGCGTGGATCGGGGCTTTGCGGGTCAAGGTAATGGTCGGTGGCGACGCGCATCGGCACGACCCGGTTCAAATCGGTTTCCATCATCCGCTCGGGCTCGTCGGACCGCAGCGCCCAGGCAGAGGGTCCCGCGCCTGACAGCATCGGGTTGCCGAGCGGCTGCAGGGGCGAGCCTGGGAAGGCGAAGACCGGCGTCGCGTCGTAATTCGGCTCCTGGTCGTTCTCACGCGGCGCGGTGACGTAGCCGCCGTGCGGCAGCAGGAAGGTCTTGGGCTTCGGGATGGGCGGGAAGCCTTCCCGCAATTCGCCGGGCTTTTCCGTCACCATCGGAAAGCCTTCGCGTTTGTCCTCGACGCGCAAGTAGTAGATCAGTCCGGCAAAGAATATCCAGAAGGCATAAAGCGCCAACTGAGCGACATCGATGTAGGACGTAATGGCTCCGTGCATGGTTTTACCTCGAATGAGAGGGAAGTTCGCCAAAAGCGAAGGACGGCTTGCGCTCGTCCATGGCGGTTCGGCGGACCAGGGGACCGATGGCGATCAGCGTGGCGAACAGCAGGAAGATTTCGATGTGGTAGACAACTGAGTAGCCGGTTGCCGGGGTGTTCATCGCCTCGCCCAGAACACCGTTGGTGGCCAGGAAGCCGATGCCGTCCCGCAGCAACCCGCCCGCCGCGACGGCCGATCCGGCGGCGGAGGCCTGCACCGCGCCCCAGATGCCCAGCGCCAGGCCGATCTGCCCGGGCCGGGCGGTGCCCATCGCGGCGGTCAGCGTGCAGTGACCGAAAAGCCCCGCGCCGAAGCCGATCAGGGCGGTGCCCATCGCGAACAGCGGCATGGAGTCCAGGGGCGCCGCGAAGACGACGGCGCTGAAGGCGACCAAGCCATTCAGCGCGCCGTAGGCGGCCAAGCGGTAGGGGTCCGCGCCGCGTCCCAGCAGGCGCGCCGCGAGGCCGAAGCCGCTCAGGCCGCCGGCTGCGAGCAGCGCGCTCAGGAAGGTGGTGGCGCCGACCGTCAGGTGCATGACCTGGCCGCCGTAAGGCTCCAGCAGGACATCCTGCATGCTGAAGGCGACGGTGCCCAGGCCAAGCGCCAGCAGGCGGCGGCTGGCCTGGGGGGCCTCGCTGAAGTTCGCCCAGGCCTGCTTGAAGGTTGGCTGCGCGCGGTCCTTGGCGGTTAGCGCCGGATTGCGCGGCTCCTGCTTCCAGAGGGCTATGACGTTCAGGACCATGGTGGCCAGCGCGGTGCCCTGGATGACCTGGATCAGCTTGATCTCGGTGAAATGCGCCAGCAGCGCGCCATAGGCCAGGGCGCCGCCGACCATGCCGAGCAGCAGCATCATCCAGAGCAAGGCAACGACTTTCGGGTGGGATTCGGGTGGCGCCAGGTCGGTGGCCAGCGCCAAGCCCACGGTCTGGGTGGTGTGCAGGCCGATGCCGACCAGCAGGAACGCAAGGGCCGCGCCGATGTCGCCGAAGATCGCTGGGCCGTTGGTGTCGCCGGACAAGATGATCAGCGCGAAGGGCATGATCGCGAAGCCGCCGAACTGCAGCAGCGTGCCCATCCAGATGTAGGGGACGCGACGCCAGCCAAGCACGGACTTATGGGTGTCGGAGCGGAAGCCGACCACGGCGCGGAACGGGGCGAAGACGAGCGGCAGGGAAATCATGACCGCGACGAGCCAGGCGGGCACGCCAAGCTCGACGATCATGACGCGGTTGAGGGTGCCGATCAGCAGGACCACGGCGAGGCCGACGGACACCTGGAACAGCGACAGGCGCAGCAGGCGGCCGAGGGGCAGCTCCGCCGTGGCGGCGTCGGCGAACGGCAGGAAGCGCGTGCCGACGCGGGTCCAGTTGCGTGCCAGCTTGGCGCTGATCGCGCTCATGGCCGCGCCACTTCCAGGGCCTGGGAGATGTAGAAACCCCGGTTGACGCGGTGGGTGCGCTGGGGGCGGAAGCCGGTGACGCCGCTGGCGACATGGCGGGTGATGGCCCGCGGCGTCACCGGTTCGATGGCGGGGGCGCGGTCGCCGCGGGGGAA
>CAXTXZ010000733.1:0-2071 GCA_964248015.1 uncultured Rhodopila sp.
ACTGAGCGGGCAAGTTCATGGCCGAGGCATGCGGAAGGGCTTCAGCGCAGGGATGTTGCCGTGACTGCCACATGACCGGGGCCATGCGCCGATCGCCGCTGATGGGCCAGCAACCCGAGCATGGCGACGCAACCGGTGGCGACCGCCGCGGTGACGCAGGCGCACAGGAAGATCCGCAATGGCGGCCACCCGTTCACAAGCAGGAAACCGCCAAGCCATGGCCCGCCGATCGCCCCCAGGCGACCGATGCCCAGCGCCCAGCCCATGCCGGCGGTGCGAACGCGGGCGGGGTAAAGCGCGGCTGTCATGCCGTTGATCCCGGTCATGCTGCCGGTCGTGCAGCAGCCCATCACAAAGATCACCGCCAGCAACGAACCGCCGGACAAGTTGCCCAAACCGACCGCGCCGATGGCTAGGATGCCGGCTGACAGCATGGCCGCGAGCACGACCGGCGGCCCGAAACGCTGGGCGAGCGGCACCATCGCGAAGACGCTGACCAACGGGCCTCCGTTCATCAGGCTGGCGGCGGACACCGCGTTCGCCGGACTCATCCCGGACAGGCTCAACACGGTCGGCAGCCAGTAGCCGATCATGTAGATGCTGAGCAGGTTGGAGAAATAGAGTATCCACACCAGCACGGTGACTGGCGCAAGCCGGTCGCGGAACAGGCCGGCCACAGGGTTGCCAAGAGCGACATCGACCACATGCCCGGTCCCGGCCGGATCGATGTCAAGTCGTTTGAACAGGCGCAGCGTGGCCGGGGTCATCCGCCCGCGCTTCAGCAGGATGCGTGGTGATTCGGGCAGCCAGGGCAGCGCCACCGGGAGCAGCAACAGAGGCAACAGCCCGCCGATGACAAAAACCATTCGCCATCCGTAAAGAGGCAGCAGTTGCGCGACAACCTGCCCACCGACGAAGCTGCCAAGCGGGCTGCCGGTGAAAACCAGCATGACGACCGGCGCGCGCAAACGCTCCGGCGCATAGTCTGAACTCAGGGCCACGGTGGCGGGCATCAGCGCGCCGATCCCGAGGCCCGTGAAGAAGCGAAAAGCCACCAGTTCAGGAATGGTCGTGGCGAACACGCAGGCAAACGAGAAAACGGCAAGCAACACAAGGCTTGCGACCAGGACCGGCTTGCGGCCCAGCCGGTCTCCGACCGGGCTGAAAGTGAGGGCCCCGGTCAGGGTGCCGACGCCCGACATGACGAAGGTGTTGGCAAAAGAGGCCCCTGGAAGATGCCAGGCGCCAGCCAGCGCCGGCACGGCCATGCTGATCGAGTAGATGTCGAAGCCGTCGAAGATCTGGGCAAGGGTGCAGATAAGGATGACTCGAATTTGCAGGGCGCTCAGGCGCTGGCTTTCCAGCTTGGCTTCGGTGCTCGATGGGTGCGTGGCCGCCATATCGGGTGTCCCCTCCTTCGAATGCCGACCGGTTCATTCCGGCTCTTGCATTGTTCGCGCCGCCAGCAGCGTGGTCCGAGCTATTGCGCTTCCTTCAAGCCTTAGGTTCCGACGTCTTCACATCCAATATTTGGGTATCAGGCAAGCATCCGCAGGCAAAGTAATATCGAAAATGTGATGAATACGATACCATAGCGGAAAGCCAGGAGGGCATCGCTTGCAAGACATTCCATTGCCCTTCTCGTCGCTCCCTGCTTGAACTGCGCCGCTTCTCCCATACCTCTTCAATTGTAACGACACGTCAAAACTTATCAAGCGCTCGCGCCTTTGCGGCACGGCAATCGCGTGAACAGGCTTGGTTTCAGCCAGCAGGCCCTCATGCGGAGGTTCCCGGTGGCTTGCCCCGCCCGTGCCGCGCGCGATGCTGGCCGAGCCGGGATTTCGGCAGGAGGCGGCCCCGCGCCGGCAGGCGCTTGCTGCCGCACGAGCCATGCCGCCTTTCAGGCTCGGCGTCCGCCCCTGCCACGGTTTTTCGACGCAGAGGGCGCAGAGCGGGGCGCAGAGTTCGCAGAGAAGGCCTGGTGCGCCGTCATCGCCCGGCCGGCCCGGCTTTTTCCCCATAACGGCCGGTTGAGGCGCCTAAACCCTTCCAGCGCTGGCGCTGCCCATTC
>CAXTXZ010000734.1:0-2070 GCA_964248015.1 uncultured Rhodopila sp.
CCCAGCATCTGGTAGCCGCCGCACAGGCCCAGCACGCGACCGCCTGCGCGCGCATGCGCCAGCAGGTCGATGTCCCAACCCTCGGCGCGTAGAGTGGCAAGGTCGGCGATGGCAGCCTTTGAACCCGGCAGGATCACGAGGTCGGCGGCGCGCGGCAGCGTCGTCCCGCGCGGGATCAGGCGCAGCGAGACATCCGGTTCGGCGCGCAGCGGGTCGAGGTCGTCGAAATTGGCGATGCAGGGCAGCAGCGGCACGACGATGCGCAGCCGAGCGCCTGGGTTGGGCGCGGCGGTGTCGGCAAGAAGGTCGGCCGCGTCCTCGGCTGGCAGGCGGCGCGCCGCGTCCAGGAACGGCACCAGCCCAAGTGCCTCCCAGCCCGTGCGGGCGGCAATGAAGCGCATCCCGTCCGCGAACAATGAGGCGTCGCCGCGCATCCGGTTGACGATGAAGCCGACAATGGCCGTCGCGTCGCCCGCGTCCAGCACCGCCTGGGTGCCCACCAGGCTGGCGATCACGCCGCCACGGTCGATATCGCCGATCACGATGACAGGGACGCCCGCCGCCCGCGCGAACCCCATGTTGGCGATGTCCCCCGCCCGCAGGTTCACCTCGGACGCGCTGCCCGCGCCCTCGACCAGCACGATGTCAGCATCCCCCTTCATCCGCGCGAAGCTGTCCAGAACGGGCGCGAGCAGTCCCGGCTTCATCGCCTGGTAGTCCCGCGCCCGCGCTGTCCCGGCCACGCGACCTTGCACCACCACCTGCGAACCGGTGTCACTCTGTGGCTTCAGCAGCACCGGGTTCATATGGACGCTCGGCGGGACGCGGCAGGCGCGGGCCTGCAACGCCTGCGCCCGCCCGATCTCGCCGCCGTCTTCCGTCACGGCGGCGTTGTTCGACATGTTCTGCGGCTTGAAGGGCCGCACGCGCAGCCCGCGCCGCGTCAAGGCCCGCGCCAGCCCGGCCACCAGCACGGACTTGCCGACGCTCGACCCGGTGCCCTGGAACATCAGGGCGCGGCCTGGGGGTGCTGACGTCAGAACTCGATCCCCGCCTGCGCCTTCACGCCGGCCGCGAAATGGTGCTTCACGGCGGTCATCTCGGTCACGAGGTCCGCCATCGCCACCAGCGCCGGCTTGGCGTTCCGTCCGGTGACGACGACGTGCAGGCCCGGCCGCCGAACCGCGAGGGCGGCCAGCACCGCGTCCAGCGGCAGATAGTCGTAGCGCAACGCGATGCTCAGTTCGTCCAGCACCACGAGCGCCATGTCCGGCTCCGCCATCAGCGCCTCGGCTCGGCTCCAGGCGCGGGCGGCGGCGGCCACGTCGCGGGCGCGGTCCTGTGTTTCCCAGGTGAAGCCTTCGCCCATCGTGTGCCAGCTCAGCAGGTCGCCGCCGATCCGCTCCAGCACGCCGCGCTCGCCGGTTGACCACGCGCCCTTGATGAACTGCACGACGCCGACGCGCCGCCCGTGCCCCAGCATCCGCAGGGCAAGCCCGAAGGCGGCAGTGGTTTTGCCCTTGCCGGGACCGGTGTGGACGATCAGCAGGCCCTTTTCGGTGATCGTCTTGCCCGCGACCTCGGCGTCCTGCGCCTGCTTGCGCCGAACCATCTTGGCGCGGTGCCGTGCTGCCTCTTCGTTGGCCGTGTCGCTCATTTGACCCTCATCGGCAGTCCCGCGACCAGGAACACGACCGAGTCGGCCCGCGCGGCAAGGTGCTGGTGCAGCCGCCCGGCGGCGTCGCGGAAGGCGCGGGCCAGCGCGTTGTCCGGCACGATCCCCAGGCCCACCTCGTTTGACACCAGCACGGTGGGGGCATCGCGCGCGTCCAGCGCCGCGTCAAGCCCCGCCCGCGCCGCCGCGAGGTCATGCGCCCCGAGCATCAGGTTGGTCAGCCACAGGGTCAGGCAGTCCACCAGCGCCGGCCGCCCGGCCGCCGCCAGGAGCGCGCCCCCTAGGTCGAGTGGCGCTTCCGCCGTGACCCAGCCCTCCGCCCGCGCGGCGCGATGGGCGGCGACGCGGGCGCGCATCTCGTCGTCGAACGCCTGCGCGGTGGCTATGTAGCGCCA
>CAXTXZ010000735.1:0-2065 GCA_964248015.1 uncultured Rhodopila sp.
TGCGTCGAAAGCGGAGCATCCCCAGGCACCGGCCAAAGCGTCACCCACGCCGTCAGGGGGAAACCTCCTGAAGCAAGCTCGCCCACGCATCACGCTTCATCCCGCGCCAGAAACGCTCTGCCATCCAGATGATTGCCGGTGGGAGAAAGCCCGCCGCCATGGCCGATGCGAAGCGTCTCAACCGGCATTGCCCCACGATAGGGCGAGACGGGTTGCACGCCCTGAAGGTTTAATGCGAGTGGGGGACGACAACGCGCGCGGGGCGTGTCACACTGTCCCGCATCATGCATCAGCTTCTGCTTTTGCGGCATGCGAAGTCCACTTCCGACGACGTCTCGATGCCGGATCACGATCGACCGCTCACGGCGCGTGGGCGCCGGTCCGTCGCGGCCATGCGCCAGGCGATGCGCGAGCTTGGGCTGGCGCCCGACGTGGTGCTGCTGTCCTCCTCGCGGCGGACGGTGGAAACGCTGGAGGCGCTTGAGCCATGGGACGACACGCCCCTGATCGAGCCGACGGACAGCCTTTACCTTGCCAACCCCGTCCAGTTGCTGGCGACGTTGCATGACGTGGCCGAAACCGTGCGCAGCGTGCTGCTGATTGGCCATAACCCCGGGATGCACGAGCTCGCGCTTGATCTGGCGGGTCCGGTCCCCGTTGGCGCGGGGGGCGCGGCGCGACACGCGCTCGCCGACGGTTTCCCAACCGGGGCGTTGGCGGAGTTCGTTGTCGCCGGCCCATGGCGCGACCTGCGCGAGGGCGGCGGGCGGCTGGTGCGGTTCCTGACTCCACGCATGCTGGAGCAGGTCGCCGGAGGGCCGCCGAAAGGTCCGGAGGCGTGACTCCGCCCGGAAAATGCACGGCGGCGTGCCGGAGTCCCGACCGGGCGTCGGTGCGCCACGCAGGAGGCTGACCAGGCCCATGCGGTTCGAATTGGCGCTGGACGCGGAGCTCGCCGTGGAGGTGACGCGCTTGAAGGCGCTCGCGGCGTCCCGGGACGGGCGTCCGCGCAGCCAGGCCGTCAGGCTCATCTGGCACGACAGCCCGGATCATGCGTTGCTGGCGCAAGGCCTTATCCTGACGGAGCAGCGCGGCCTCTGGCAGTTGGAACGGCTGGCGCCGGGGGCGGAAACCTGGCTGCCCGCGCAAGCCGCCCCCGTGATCGCCGAAGCGCAAGAACAGGCGGCGCTGCCGGACCTGCCCTCGCCGCTCGCGCCGCTGGCGGCCTTCGAGGGGCGGCGGACCGTCAGCGCGCACCAGGTCGGCGGCTCGCAGGTCACCGTGACAGTTGAGAAGGGCATCCTGCGCACGGTCGCGGCGGAAACTCCGGTGGCGCGTGTCGTGCTGGGCGGCAACGAGGTGGCGGTGCGCGAGGCCGCGGCGCTGATTGCCGCAAGCGTGCCCGTGGCGGTGCCGCTTGCCTCCCTGGCGGCCGAGGGCATCGCCCTGGCGACAGGCGCCCGCCCGCCGCCCCGGCATGCGGGCGCTCCCGTGCTGCCGGATGGGATCGTGGATGTCCCGGACGCGCTGGCGCACATCCTGGGGCATCTGACCGATGTGATCCTGGCCAACACGGGGCAGGCGAAAGACGCGCCGGAGGCGGTGCACCAGATGCGGGTCGCGGTGCGGCGCGCCCGCTCGGCCTTGTCGGTGTTCCGCGCCGCCGTGCCGGCAGGCGCGCTGGACACGGTGCGCGCCGGCCTCCGGGCGCTTGGCTCGCGCCGTGGGCCGCCGCGCGCGGGCCCCCCCCCCGCGACGGGGAGGTGTGCGCCGACGAGCCCGCGCCTGCTCAGCACCGGGCGCTGCCGGGCGACGAGCGGCTGGAACGCCTTGTCGCCGCGGCGTCGCGGCGGCGGCTGGCGTGCCGAAAGGCGCTGGTGGCCTATCTCTCGGGCGTGGAGTTCCGCTTGCTCTGCATCGAGATCGCCTGGTTCGCCGCCGCGCATGCCTGGCGTTCGCCGGCCGGCGCGCAGGGGCAGGAGGCCACGGCCCCGGCGACGCGCGCGCGGTTCGCCGACGGGGGGCTGCGGCGCGGGTGGAAGCCGCAGTTGTCCGCGGGAAACCC
>CAXTXZ010000736.1:0-2057 GCA_964248015.1 uncultured Rhodopila sp.
CCGCGGGACAGCAACCGTCCTGAAGTTCGCAACCGCCTGCCTGAACCTCAGGCCGCTTCAAGCGATTGCCGTGGCTGCGCGCGGACGAGCCTTGCCGTCGTGCCAGGCTCGCCGCAGACTGTTCCATTCACCTTGGGGGAGACAACCATGCTTTACGAATTGCGTATCTATGAAGCCGTGCCTGGCCGCTTGCCGGACCTGAACAACCGCTTTTCCACCATCACGCTGAAAATCTGGGAAAAGCATGGCATCAAGCAGGCCGGGTTCTGGACCACGGTGATCGGCGAGTCGAACATGACGCTGTATTACATGGTCGCCTGGGAGTCCCTGGCGGAGCGCGAAGCCAAGTGGAACGCCTTCCAGGCCGATCCGGAATGGCACGCGGCGCGCGCCAAGACAGAGGCGAACGGGCCGATCGTGGCGAAGGTCACGAACTACATCCTTGGCCCGACGCCTTACTCGGCGGTGCAGTAGCAGCGGCCAAAGCTACGGCATCGTGGTCCCGGCGTGTCCGGGCCATGGCGCCGCAGTTTCAGGCGCGCGGGTCATGGCAGCCTGGATGCGGCCTTGGCTTGCAGCAGGTTGGCCAGCAGCCTGTCGCGGTCCTCCACCGTGGCGGCCATGTCGCGGCCTTCCGACTCCTTGTCGACGCCGGCGATGATGGCGGCATTGGCCTCCGGCGTCAGGGACACTTGGCCGAGGTCGCGCCACATGGATGCTATTGGCGGCCCCAGGTGCGCCAGGGTGTGGCGCATGCCGCCCGGGCCGCCGGTCAGGTGCAAATTCAGGAACGGGCCGAGCAAGGCCCAGCGGAGGCCAGGCCCGTGGGAGATGGCGGCGTCGATGTCGGCCACGCTGGCGACGCCGGCTTGCAGCAGATGGAACGCCTCCTGCCACAAGGCGGCTTGCAGGCGGTTGGCGACATGGCCGCGCACCTCTTTCAGCAGGCGGATCGGGTGCTTGCCGCAGGCGGCGTAGAATGCCAGCGCCGTTTCGATCGCGGCCTCGCCGGTGAGGCGCCCGCCGGCGACCTCGACCAACGGGATCAGGTGCGGCGGGTTGAACGGGTGGCCAAGCAGCACGCGTTCGGGATGGGCGCAGGCGTCCTGGAACTCGCTGGCCATGATTGTGGAGGAACTGGAGGCCAGCACCGCATCGGCTGGCGCGGCGGCGTCCAGTTCGGCGAACAACGCGCGCTTGAAGTCGAGCCGCTCGGGGCCGTTTTCCTGCACGAACTGCGCCTGCTCCACGGCCTTCGCGGCGGAGGCGCGGACCGTCAGCCGGTCGGGCGAGGCGTCCTCGGCCATGCCGAAATGGCGCAGCGTCGGCCAGTGCAGGTCGATCGCCTGTCGCAGCGTTGCCTCGGCGCCGGGCGCGGGATCGTAGGCGGTGACGTCCAGGCCATGCGCCAGGAACACAGAGGCCCAGCTTGCGCCGATCAGGCCCGTGCCGATCACCGCGACGCGCTGGATTGCTTGATCCGTCATGGCCTGTCTCCTTCCGCTATGTTGGCCAGCATAAACCGCCGTTCAGCCTCGGCAACTCGTCCCGGCCCGGACGATTGGACGCTTGGATGGCCGAGCCTGATGACTGCGCAGGCCGTTCAAGGGCGTGCTTTCCGTCTATGGACGCGTTGCGGCGAAACATGTTGCATTGCGCAGGCGAATCTGGAGCCTGCGCATGTCCGCAATCGACGGTAACCGCCTGCTTCGTGATCTGTATGCGGCACGGGAGATCGGCAAATACAAGACCGGCGTGCATCGCCCCACGTTCTCGCCGCAGGATGTCGAGTCGCGCCACTGGCTCAGCGGACGGCTGGCCGAGGCGGGGCTGGAAGCGTCGATCGACGGCATTGGCAACGTCTACGGCCGCGACCCCAGGCCGGGCCGCAAGCTGCTGACCGGCAGCCATGTCGAAACGCAGAACCACGCCGGCTGGCTGGATGGCATCCTGGGCGTGGTTTATGGGCTGGAGACGGCCCGTGCCCTGGGATCGGGCATCGATGTCGCGGCCTGGGCGGACGAGGAGGGCCATTTCGGCTCGTTCATCGGCAGCCG
>CAXTXZ010000737.1:0-2055 GCA_964248015.1 uncultured Rhodopila sp.
CGTGGCAGAGGCTTGTCGAGGTCGAACCGCAGCAGGTCGATGCCCATGAACGTCGCCAACGTCGCCAGCCCGGCATCGACGTCGGCGTGTTCCAGGTTGAGCGCCCAACGTTCCCGCGCCTGCGCCTCGGTGTCGCCCAGCACCGGCTTGATGGAAAAGAAGATCTTGACCGACGCCGGGTCGCGGCCGGAGGCGGCAAGCTGCTCGCGCGTGGTGACGACGTAGTTGCGCATGTCCTCGATCGAGTTCTTGTGCGAGATCGCCATGTCGCCATGCTGAACCGCGAAACGCTGCCCGCGCGGCGATGTCCCGGCGACGCTGATCACCGGATGGCGCTGCGGCGAGGACGTGACGGTGGATGGCCCCTTGCAGCGGAAGTGCTCGCCCTCGAAGTCGATGGCATGGACCTTCGCGGCATCGGCGAAGACGTTTTGCTCCCGGTCCATGACCACCGCGTCAGGTTCCCAGCTATCCCACAGCGCTCGGCACAGCGCGACGTACTCGTCGGCACGGTCATAGCGCGCGTCGTGCTCCAGGATGTCGTCCAGGCCGAAGTTCTGGGCAGCGTCCTTGCTGGCGGTGGTGACCAGGTTCCACAGGACACGCCCGCGCGTCAGGTGGTCGAGCGTGCTCAGCAGCCTCGCGAGCAGGAAGGGCGGGTAGAAGGTGCTGGACAGCGTGCAGCCCAGGCCGATGTGGCGGGTCACCGCGCCCATCATGGCGATAGTCGGCGCCGGGTCCTGCGCCACGTGATGGCCATGCGCCACCGACCAGTCGCGCGAGCCGCCCAGCACGGCGGGCACCGCCAGGGAGTCGGCGAACAGCACCATGTCGAACTTGGCGCGCTCGCACAGGCGGGCGATTTCCAGGTAGATGTCGGCCTGGCGCCAGTCGAACAGGTTGCCGCTGGCCTTGCGCCAGCCGGACGGACTGGCGTTGCCGAACCAGGCCAGGTGGAATTTCTTCATGCGGCGGGCCTCACGCGGGCGACTGCTCCGCCGTTCGTGTTCCAGGGGGTGGAAGTATGCGGGATGTTGCCGGGACGGACAACGACGGCCATGCCTTGACCGCCTGGGCAGGGGCGGGACTGGAAATAGGCCCAATGCAACGATATGCTTGCCGTTAAGTTGGCGTGGAAGGAAGACCGGTGAACATAACACCGCTGAGCCCGAACTTCGCCGGAGATGTGACCGGCATCGACCTGACAGGGGCACTGCGACCCGACCAGGTGGCCGCGATCGAAGCCGGCATGGACCGTTTTGGCGTCCTGGTGTTCCACGATCAGGATTTCGACGACGAGACGCAGCTTGCGTTCAGCCGGAACTTCGGCGAGCTGGAAGTTTCCTCCGGCGGCGAGATGAGCAAGCCGCAAGACCGGCGACTGAAGGCGGAGCTGGCGGATATCTCCAACCTCGACCGTGACAACCGCATGCGTGCCGCTGACGACACGATGCGGCTGAGCGCGCTGGGCAACCGTCTGTGGCACTCCGACGCCTCGTTTCGCGCGGTTCCGGCGAAGTACT
This sequence comes from uncultured Rhodopila sp., assembly GCA_964248015.1. Classification (GTDB taxonomy): domain Bacteria; phylum Pseudomonadota; class Alphaproteobacteria; order Acetobacterales; family Acetobacteraceae; genus Rhodopila. Next base: position 1,524 of record CAXTXZ010000737.1, read on the forward strand.
CGCTGCTGTCCGCGCGTGTGGTGCCAGGCAGCGGCGGCAACACGGAGTTCGCCGACATGCGCGCGGCGTATGATGCGCTGGATGACAAGGCCAAGGCCGAGATCGAAGACCTGGTCACGGAGCATTCGAGCGCTTACTCCCGAGAAGTGATCGGTTTCCCGAAAGAGGCCTACGGCGCTGACAATCAGGACAAGCTGCGGCCCGTGCGTCACCGCCTGGTGCGCGCCCATCCCGTGACGGGGCGCCGGTCGCTGTACCTGTCGGCGCACATCGGCACGATCGTCGGCTGGCCAGTGCCGGAAGCGCGCGCCTTTATCCGAGACCTAGCCGAGCACGCGACGCAGCGCCAATTCGTGCATGCCCATGCGTGGCGTGCCAGGGATCTGGTGATATGGGACAACCGCATGACCATGCACCGGGCGCGGCGTTACGACGACCTGCGGGATATCCGTGACATGCGGCGCACGACGATACGCGGCGACGGCCTGACAGCGCCTCAGCTTCGGGCGGCCTGAGACAGGATGGCGCAGGC
>CAXTXZ010000738.1:0-2053 GCA_964248015.1 uncultured Rhodopila sp.
GCACCGCGCCCACGACGATCAGCCGCAGCGGCGGGTTGTAGGCGTGCAGGAAGTAGTCCGTCTCTCCCAGCTTGACGGTGCCGCTTTCATCGCGTTCCAGCGCCCGCCCCGCCGCCTCGTTCAAGGCATCGGATGCGTCCGGATCGGGCAACAGTCGTTGCTCGCCCGAGGGCAACTGGGTCGCCAGCACGACCGGGCGCTTGGTTTGCTTTGCCTGATCCAACGCGGCAAGGATTTCTGGGTTCATGGATGGTTCCCGCGACAGAGGTACCTATGATAGCGCCCTCCGCCGCAATGTGGGAGGGTGCGGGTCCAAAGGTTAGAATGCCTGGACCCCTGGCGCCACTGCTACGGCCGGAACATGCTCATTGGCCTAAAATTGGGACTTTCGGCTTCCTGGAAGGTTATGATCATGATAGCTCGCTGTCGCCCCTGAGGGAGACGATTTGATCGAAATCGTGGTCACGGCAGAGGCAGGAACGCAGGAACTCGCATGAAAGCTGCCATCGTAGGTGGATGCCTCTGTGCCAGCGTTCGGTTCGTCTACAGCGGAGTGCTCGGTCAAGCTGCCTATTGTCACTGCTCCGATTGCCGCAAATGTACGGGTAGCGCGTTCAATGTAAGCGTCGGCCTGGAGAGGGAGCATTTCAAGATTATCAGCGGCCTTCCTAAAAGCTTCACCAAGAAGGCTGATAGCGGCAACGAGCTGACGCGGCACTTTTGCTCGGATTGTGGTTCCCCGCTTTTCACCTCTTCACCTTGTCACCCAAAGCGCATTTACGTGAAAGCAGGGGCCTTCGACGACCCGGTATTGATTCGTCCGGTTTACCAAAGCTGGACCAGCTCCTCAGTACCATGGGCGACAATCAAGAGTGGGTTGAGAAGTTACGAGACAAGCCGTACCTGAGTTCATATGTGGACGACCCCCGCGTGCAAGGATTTTCGAAGCAGCTTCGGCGATATGGTCAGGTGCAGTCATATGTTCGGCCCACTGTCGCGGTGCATATGACCGCTGGCCCTGATGGAGTTCGCTGATCGGGTCCCTATCAAGACTACGCGCTGAGTTGCGCCTTGAATTACACGGGTCTTCCCGATCCGCGGCTCGACCGCTCGCCATCACGTCCTCTTCACCCTCGCATGCTGAACGGGCTTGCGGGTGTTACGCCGCATGCCCGAGAACCTCTTTTGCCTTGTAGCCATCGCCGCGAACCATCACGGCCCAGACGATCCGCGCGGTCTTGTTGGCCAGTGCCACCGCGGCGACCTTGGTCGGCTTGCGCGCCAACAGCCCGCGGACCCATTCGCCATCGCGCGTCGGCCGGTTGCGGGCATGGCGCAGCACGGCGACCGCGCCGGCGATCAACAGGCTGCGGATGTATTTGTCGCCCCGCTTGCTGGTACGTCCCAACCGTTCCTTGCCGCCACTGGAGTTTTGCTTTGGCGTCATCCCCAGCCAAGCGGCGAACTCACGGCCTGATTTGAACAACGACGGATCACCGACCGTGGCGGCGATGGCGCTTGCCCCCATGATGCCGACACCCGGTATGGTGGCCAGCAACTGGCTGACTGGGCTCTCCCGGTGCCATTTTGTAAGGCGCGATTCGATGTCGCGGACACGCATGTTCGTTTCGCCTAGTTGGTCCACAACGAGCTGTAGGATCGGGCGTGCAAGCGCCGGAAGCCGCTCCTCTTGGTGAGCAATGATCTTTGTCAGTTCCTCGACGTGGCGGAGACCCTGTGGCGCGATGACGCCGAACTCGGCCATGTGGGCGCGCAGGGCGTTGACCAGCATGGTGCGCTGGCGGATCAGCAGGCTGCGGACGCGATGCAGCATCAGGATCGACTGCTGGTCGGCGTCTTTCACCGGCACGAACCGCATCGAGGGCCGGGTCACCGCCTCGCAGATCGCTTCGGCGTCGGCCGCATCGTTCTTGTTCCGCTTGACGTAGGCTTTGACGTAGGCGGGTGGCATCAGCTTCACGTCGTGGCCAAGCGCGATCAGCTGGCGTGCCCAGTGGTGGGCGGTGGCACAGGCCTCGATGCCGACCAGGCA
>CAXTXZ010000739.1:0-2049 GCA_964248015.1 uncultured Rhodopila sp.
GGCTGCTTCCGGCATTGCGGTTATAGCAGTCCCAACTAAGCTGCGATTTGCTGTAACCAATGATGCCGCGCGACTGCCAACCTTTGCCCAGCAGCCTCGTCTCTAAATGCACCTGTTTTCCAGACCATCGCCGACGGCCTTGTCCTGGGCGGCATCTACGCCCTGTCCGCCGCCGGGTTCTCGCTGATCTTCGGCGTCCTGCACGTCATCAACCTGAGCCACGGCGTCATCGTGCTGATCGGCGCCTACGCCGCGCTTATCATCTCCAGCACCCTGCACGTCGATCCGTTCGTCGCCATGCCGGCCGTCATGCTGCTGCTGTTCTGCTTCGGCTACGTCTACCAGCGCTGGCTCGTGCAGTACGCCATCGAGCAATCCGAGCTAGGCTCAATGCTGCTCACCTTCGGCGTCGCCCTGATGCTGCAAAACATCCTGATCTGGCTGTTCTCCCCCGACATGCGCAGCATCACCCCGTCCTACGCCTTCAACTCCCTGCGCCTTGGCGGCCTGACGTTCGAGCCTGTCCGCCTCGCCGCCTTGTTCAGCAGCCTGCTTCTGCTCGGCTGCCTGGCGCTGATCCTGAAATGGACATCGCTGGGCCGCGTCATCCGCGCCACGGCGCAGCAGACACTTGCCGCCCGCCTCTGCGGCGTCAACGTCCGCCACGTCTTCGCCCTGACCTTCGCCGTCTCCGCCGCATTCAGCGGAGCCTCCGGCATCGTCATCGGCATCATGCTGCCGTTCTCCCCGGTCGACGAGGCCATGTGGACCCTGAACGCCTTCATCGTCGTCACCCTGGGCGGCGTGGGCAGCCCGGCCGGCGCCATCATCGGCGGCCTGCTGCTGGGCGTGATCAGCACCATGACCTCGCAGTACGCCGGCCCCGCCTTCCCCAACGCCGCCATGTTCCTGATCCTGGTCATCATGCTGCTGGTGCGTCCGAACGGGCTGCTCGGCAACGCCTTCAGCGCATCGCGATGAAGCGCCTGGCGCTCCTGCTCCCGATTGCCCTGCTCGCCGCCGGCCCGTTCCTGCTGCCGCCGTTCTACGTCCGTGTCGGCCAGCTCATGCTCTATTCGGCCGGCTTGGCGATGGCCTGGAACATCCTGGGCGGCTTCGCCGGTTACCGCAGCTTCGGCCATGCCGCCTTCATCGGCGTCGGCGCCTTCGCGGCCGGCCTTGTCGAAGCCCAAGCCTCCGCCATGCCCATGCCCCTGCGCGTGGCGCTCGGCCTTGTCGCTGGCATGGCAGCGTGCGCCATCCTGGCGGCCTCCGTCGCCGTTCCCATCCTGCGGCTGCGCGGCACCTTCTTCGCCATCGCCATGCTAGGCGTCGCCCACGTCCTGTCGGAGCTGAACAACAACATCGACATCTTCCAGGGTTCCATGGGCCTGACCCTGGACGACATCGTGCCCGAAGCCCTGCAACCGCAGGACATCTTCTACGAAATCTTCCTCGCCCTCGGCGTCGGTATCCTCGCCCTGTCCGCCTGGATCAAGCAAAGCCGCTTCGGCTACGGCCTGCTCAGCATTCGCGAGGACGAGGACACCGCCCGCATGCTCGGCGTCCCCACCGAGCGCTACAAGCGCATCGCCTTCGTACTAAGCGCCGTCCTGACCGGCCTGCTGGGCATCGTCTACGCCCACAGCCTGGGCTACATCACCACCGCGTCCGTCTACCGCGACGACACCAGCCTGGACCTGATCGTGTTCTGCCTGCTGGGCGGCATCGGCACCCTGTCCGGCCCGGTGATCGGCGCTTTCCTGCTGGTGTTCCTGACGCAGGTCGTCCTCGGCAACCTGCTGGACTTCCACCTGTTCGTCACCGGCCTGTTGCTGGTGATCCTGATCCTGGCCGCCCCCGACGGCCTGCTCGGCCTGGCGCGGCGGCTGCGCCGATGACCCTGCTGCGCATCGAGACCCTGAGCAAGCGCTTCCGCGGCGTCGTCGCCATCGACAACGTTTCGTTCACGGTGCAGCCCGGCACCGTCACCAGCGTCATCGGCCCCAACGGCGCGGGCAAGTCCACCCTGTTCAACCTGATCACCGG
>CAXTXZ010000740.1:0-2045 GCA_964248015.1 uncultured Rhodopila sp.
GCCTGGAACCTTGTGCTGGGACGGCGGATGGCACGGGCGGGCGCCGAGCGGCTGTGGGCGGAGATCACCGCGGCATGAGTATAGGCCGTGCCCGAACCTGCTTAGGCAAAGGCCTCCTCGAAGGGTTCATCGGGCGCGGCGTATGCCCGCAGGCTGGCGATGTCGTGCAGGATGACGCGCGCGCCGTGCGTCTCCACGCCAAAGCTGCGCAGCGCGGCAAAGGCGCGGGACAGGTTTTCCTGTCGGCAGCCCAGGCGGGCAGCCAGCAGGCGCTTGTCGAACGGCAGGCGCAGGGCAGTGGCATTCGCCTGCTTCTCCGTCGAGAGCGCCAAGAGGTAGCAACCAAGCCGCTGGGCGGTCGTGCGCAGCTTCAGGTCGCAGACCTGCCGCACCAGCGCGCGGAACTCGTTGGCCTCGGCCCGCAGCAGGGCCGTGACCAGGGAGGTTTCCTCGGAAACCAGTTTGAGCAGGCCGTGGGCGTCGATGGAAAGCACCTGGCAGGGCGTTATGGCATGAACGGTGAGAAGCCGTGGAAGGCGGGCCAGCAAGGTGGCCAGGCCGAGCGTCTGGCCGGCACGAATGACCTCCACGACGGCGGTGGTGCCGTTCGCGGCGGTGCTGGAACCGGCCAGTTGCCCCTCCATGACGATGAAAAGCTGGTGCGCGGGATCGCCCTGGCGACAAAGCTCGGTGGCCTCGGGCGCGAACAGGATTTTGCTGATGCCAGCGAGCCGGTGCAAGACACGGTCGTCCAGGTCGCACAGCAGGGGCGTTGACCGGAGGGCCTGGATGATTTTGTAGGTTTGTGGCGGTTCCGCATGAACCGGATTGATGAGCATGGCTGTGGCTGACATGAGATCCCGTCCTTCTAGGAGCGTCGCACGTTGTGAATACAGTTGTACCGGATTGAATTGACCACAATCAAGCGTTGTATTGCACGTTTTTGTTCCCGGCATCATTGTTAAATCGATGCCTAATAGTACCATGGGGGGTGAAGTAATGAAGGCGATGGTATGCGAGCGGTTTGGCGGACCCGAGGTGCTGGCGCTGCGTGACGTGCCGGACCCGCCGTCGCCAGGCAGCGGTGAAATTCAGGTGCGGATCGCCGCCCGGGGAGTCCAATACGTCGATGTGCTGATGCTCGCCGGCAAGTACCAGTTCCGGCCAGAGCCGCCGTTCATCCCTGGTGGCGAGGCCGCCGGCCATGTTGTGGCTGTCGGTGAGGGCGTGTCCGGCTTCGCGGTTGGCGACGCGGTGATGTCTCGGCAAACGCTGGGCGCCTTGGCGGAACTCGGCAACGCCAAGACGGACCTGTGCGACAAGGTGCCAGCGGGCCTGACGCTGGCTCAGGCGGGCGTGTTCCGAGGCGCTTACACGACGGCGTATCATGCCTTGTTGCAGCGCGGCCGTCTCGTGGCGGGAGAGTGGGTGCTGGTCCATGGCGCGGCCGGGGGCATTGGCATCGCGGCGATCCAGGTCGCCAAGGCATTCGGCGCCAAGGTCATCGCCACCGCCGGGTCCGAAGCGAAGCGCGCCGCCTGCCTGGAGGAAGGGGCGGACCACGCGATCGACTACCGGTCGGGTTTTGTTGACCAGGTGAAGGCGCTGACGGAGGGGCGCGGCGTGGACATTGCCTACGACCCGATCGGCGACAAGGTTGCGGACGAGTCGCTGCGCTGCCTGGCTTGGGGCGGCCGGCTGCTGATCCTGGGCTTCCTGGGCGGCGGGCCAACGAACATCCGCAGCAATTACCTGCTCATCAAGGGCATCGATGCGATCGGTGTCCGCATTGGCGGCCTGAACGAGGCCAACCCGGCCCTCGCGCGCGCCAACATGAAGGCGCTGGCGGCATTGGCGGAGGCCGGCAAGCTGCGGCCGCGCATCTCCCACACCTTCCGGCTTGATCAGGCGGCCGAGGCGCTGCGGGCGGTGATCGATCGGGCGGTGATCGGAAAGGCCGTGCTGCTGAGCTGACGGGCGGGCGTTCCCCGGCGCCCGCCGCGTCAGCCCATGTAGCTGCCGCCGTTGATGTGATACACCTGCCC
>CAXTXZ010000741.1:0-2042 GCA_964248015.1 uncultured Rhodopila sp.
CCACCCGCCCCGGAGCGGCACCCAGCGCCGCGGCGTTCGCCGCCGCCCAGCGCGTCGCCGCCAAGCAATCGTCCGGCGCCGCCGGGAACTTGTGCTCCGGAGCCAGCCGGTAATCCACCGAAACCACGACGCAGCCCGTCCCCGCGCACAGGTTGCGGCACATCCCGTCATGCGTATCAAGGCTGCACACCACGAAGCCGCTGCCATGGAAGAACACCATCAGGGGAAACGGTCCCTGCCCAAGCGGCGTGTACACCCGCAGCGCCAGCGGACCCTGTTCCCCAGGCATCTGCATGTCGCGATTGGTGACCCCCGCGACCTCCGGCACCCGCAGTCCCGGTATCGCGCGGGCCGCGAACTGCCGCCGAGCGTCGGCCACCGACAGCGTGTGCAACGGCGGCAGGCCCGCGCCCAGGTCGAGCAGCATCTGGATTTGGGGATCAACCGGCATCTTGATGTCCTCCACGGGATGTTGGCCGCATCATGCCAACGGAAGTGACCACGGGAAACCCTGTGCAGCCCGCACGGATGGCCCTAACCTTTCCCGCCATGCCCTCCGAGACAACAAATCCGGCCGCGCCGCCCGCCGCCGCCGCGACACCCAACCTGTTCCTGACCGTCTTCCCATCCATCATGCTGCCAATGTTCATGGCGGCGGCGGACCAGACCATCGTCGCCACCGCCCTGCCAGCGATCGCCGGCTCTCTTGGCGATGTCGAGCGCGTGTCCTGGGTGGTTGTCTCCTATCTTGTCGCCACCACCATCGCCGCCCCCGTCTACGGCAAGCTTGGCGACGTGATGGGCCGCAAGAAAATGATGTTCGTCGCCCTTGGCGTGTTCGTCGCCGCCTCCGTGCTGTGCGCGCTGTCGAACTCGATCCTGATGCTGACCGCCGCGCGCGTGCTGCAAGGCGCCGGCAGCGGCGGCCTGATGACTTTGTCCCAGGCGCTGATCGCCGAGTCCGTGCCACCCCGCCAGCGTGGCAAATACCAGGGCTACCTGTCCGGCATGTACGCCTCGGCCAGCACGTTCGGGCCGGTCGCCGGCGGCTGGCTGACCCAGCGCTACGGCTGGCATTCGGTGTTCCTGGTCAACGTGCCGCTGGGCGCGCTGGCGATGCTCCTGGTGATGCGCCTGCCGGTGTTTGCCAAGCCCAGCGGGTTCTTCCGCTTCGACGTGATGGGGACGGTGTTCTTCGCCGGCTTCATCACGCCCCTGCTGCTGGCGATGGAGCGGGCGCAGCACTTCGACCCCCATGCCCTGCCGCTGGCGCTGGCCCTGGCAGGACTGTCCGCGCTGTCGCTGGCGCTGTTGATCCGCCAGGAAAAACGCGCCAAGGCCCCGCTGTTGCCGATCCAGCTTTTCCGCCGCCCCGGCATCTGGCGAACCGATGCCATGGCCGCCTTTGTCGCCGCGCAAACGGTTTCGCTCGTGACGTTCCTGCCGATGTACCTGCAAGTGGTGAGGGGCGCCGGCACCGCGCATTCCGGCTTCCTCCTGCTGCCGCTGACCCTTGGCATCGCGTTCGGGTCGTTGTTCACCGGGCGCAGCATCGCACCGACCGGACGAACCGCGAACCTCCCCTCGATTGGCCGGCCAGGCACCGCCAGCCGGCTGCTGGCGCTGGCCGCCTTCGCGCCGCACCTGGGCAGCCTGACGATCAGCCTCATGCTGGCGCTCGCGTCGTTCGCCGCCGGGACAGCCATGCCGACGGTGCAGATGACGGTGCAGGTCGTCGCCGGCCCGCGCTTCCTGGGCGCCGCCGCGGCCTCGGTGCAGTTTTCCCGCTCGGTTGGCGCGTCGATCGGCACGGCGCTGGTGGGCGCGGTGCTGTTCGCCGCGCTGGCGTCCCGCGACCCGCAGACCGCGTCCATGTTCACCAGCCTGGTGCAACAGGGGCCGCACGCTTTGGATTCCTTGTCGCTGGCGCGGCAGGCGGTGGTGCGGGGCGAGATCGCCGACGCCTTCCGCGCCGCGTTCCTGGCCATCGGCTGCTTCACGACAGCCGCCGCGCTGTTCGCCTGGTGGCTGCCGGTGCGGCG
>CAXTXZ010000742.1:0-380 GCA_964248015.1 uncultured Rhodopila sp.
GCGCCCGATCCTGGCGATCCGGCTGTGCTGGCGCGGTACCAAAGCCAGAGAAAGGCCGACAACCTGCTGATGTTCGCCATGACCGATGGCCTCGACCGCCTGTTCAGCACCGACAGCCGGATCGTCCGCTCGGTCCGCGACCTGGGGATCGACGCCGTCAACAGGATAGGCCCGGTGAAGCGGGTGTTCATGCGCCGAGCGATGGGGCTGGCCGCCACGGAGTAGCGCGGTCCTGACGCTTGCCGACCAAGCGCAAGGCGACTCTTTCCCTTCGAGTATCTTCAACCGTTAAGGTTGCTTCCCTGAACGGGTGATGGTACTCGCTGCCACAACCTGCTAGAGTTTTTGCGTGAGCCAAGGCGAACGGAAAGGCTGTAGTG
>CAXTXZ010000742.1:390-2038 GCA_964248015.1 uncultured Rhodopila sp.
GAGCGATGGGGCTGGCCGCCACGGAGTAGCGCGGTCCTGACGCTTGCCGACCAGGCATCAGGCGACTCTCTAGTCGGCGCCAACGGGAACCGTGGTCAGGGAGGCCCTGGTTCGCGGCAGGATGAAATGGATGATCCCGGTCGCGATCATGTACACGCTGGCGCAGGCAAAAAAGACCACGGTGTAGTTGTTATCAGTCGCATCCAGCACGCGGCCGATGACGGCGGCGGAAAACGCGCCCGCGATGGAACTGATGCCGCCACCCAGTCCGACCGCAGAAGCGACCGCCCCCCGAGGCATCGTGTCGGAGACAAGCGTGAACAGGTTCGCGGAGAAGCCCTGATGCGCCGCCATTGCGATGCCGATCAGGAAAACCGCCGCCCACATGCTGTCAAGCCGCGGCGCGAGGAAGACCGGCAGAGTGCAGGCCGCGCAAATCAGCAACGTGATCTTGCGGGCAAGGAACACGTCCATGCCGCGCTTGATGAGGCGGGAGGAAACCCATCCCCCGGCGATCGAGCCAACGTCCGTGAGCAGGTAAATCAGGACCAGGGGCAATCCCACCGCGAACAGCGACACGTGAAACTTCGAGTTCAGGAAGCTCGGCACCCAGTTGTTATAGAACCACCATGCCGGATTGCTCAGCACGGCCCCGGCCAGGTAGACCCAGGTGCCCGGATAGGTCAGCAGCTTGGACCAGGCGACCTTTTGCCCCGCGACCTCCGGGTCACGGTTGATATAGGCCAGCTCGCTCGGGGTGACGCGCTGGTGCTCGGCGGGACTGCGGTAACTGACCAGCCAGAACACAACCCACAACAGCCCGACTGAGCCGGTGACATAGAACGCCGCCTGCCATCCGGCCACGCTGACAACCAGCGCGCCAATGAGCGGCGCGATCATGGCGCCGATATTGCTGCCGGAGTTGAAAATTCCGGTGGCGAAAGCGCGGTCCCGCACCGGGAACCAGGTCGCGATTGTCTTGATGCAGGTCGGGAAGTTGCCGCCTTCGCCAAGGCCCAGCACGATGCGCGCAAGGATGAATCCGCTGACGGAACTGACCAGGCCGTGCGCGGTGGAAGCGAGGCACCACACGACCGCCGCGATGGCAAGGCCGAGCCGGATGCCGATCCTGTCAGTGAGCCAGCCCATGCCGGCATAGCCAAGGGCATAGGCCATCGAGAAGAAGAAGATGATGTTGCCGAAATCGGTTTCGGAAAAATGCAGGTCGTTCTGGATCGTCGGCTTGAGCACGCCAAGGATGTTGCGGTCCATGTAGTTGATGGTGGTGATAACAAAAAGCAGAGCGCAAACGCTCCACCGACAGTTGCTGGCGGTCTTGGCGCCGGTCGCGGTTGCGGCCACTGGAAGTCTCCCGATCGTTGTTTCTTGACGTTCTTTCTGGCACGGCGCGACATCGGTTCAGCCAATGCGCGCGCCGATCTTCTGGTAGTTGCTTTCAGCAATTCCTGGCAACGGCTGTTTGGCGCTGACGTCCTGGCATGTTTCCCGGCATTGTGGTCGTTCCTTTGGCTGGAACAGCAAGCAGCCCGCTTTTCATTGCCTTGGGCAAGCAGCAAGTGCGCTATTGCGGCGTCGCCCTTCCCTGACCCGATGCAGGCGACAACGCCGCACGTGCCAGGAATATGGC
>CAXTXZ010000743.1:0-2034 GCA_964248015.1 uncultured Rhodopila sp.
TCCGCGGCGTGGACGCAGCGGGCGTGGAGGTGGAGGATCAGCGCATCGCCGCGAACACCATCCCATGGGCGGCAGGCGTGGCGGCCTCACCCGCCGCGCAGTGGCTTGGCCGGGATGCTTCGGGTCGACTGGCTGCTAAACCTGATTTGTCCGCGCCAGATCATCAGTCCATATACGCAACAGGAGACACCGCAGCGTGCCTGATCTGGCGAGGCGCCGCTGTGCCAGGCCTTGCCCCGGCGGCCAAGCAGCAGGGCCATTACGTGGCCAAGGTCATAGACACGTCCATCAAAGGTCGGTCACCGCCACCATCGTTCCGCTATCAGCATTTTGGCGGTCTTGCGACGATCGGGCGCCAATCCGCCGTGGCGGAACTGGGCGCGTTGCACATCTGGCGCGCGCCGGCATGGTGGTTCTGGGGGGCCGCTCACGTTTCCTACCTTGTCGGAGGAAGGAACCGGGCCACGGTGCTTCTCAACTGGATCTGGGCTTGTCTGACCTATCGGCGCGGCACCCGGCTTATCACCGGCGCCATGCCGCAAGCGACGGCCCCGGGTTCAACATAGGATATGCGGGAACGGCCCAAGACGATGCGCTCATGCCATGACGGGAAGAAGGTCCGCCGTCAGCATCGCCTGGGACACCATCCAACGTGGTCATTGAGCGGCTTATTTGAACCGAGCCGTTAGGTACGTGTCCAGCACCGCCAGCGCCGGACCAATGCCAGGGCTGCCAAGGCGGATCCGGACATGATTTGATGGCACGTCCGCTAACCGCGACCGCCAAAGTCCGGATGGCAGCAACAACACGCCAGTCGCATGCACCAGGTTCACCGCAAAGCGTTCGGGGCTATCCGCCCCCACGTAGCGCGGAGCGGCAAATGCCAGGTGACCGGATGCGTGATCCGCGAAGACATTGGAATGATTATTGATAAATATTCGTAACATATCTAAATTAGACCGCGCAATGGTCTTGTTCCGACTTAGGATCAAAGCGTCCGCCCGCAGGGCGATGCGCGCAAGGATTTCGGCCGGGGCGGCGAGGTAACTCGATAGCCTGCTTTTCGCTAACAGCACCTCTGCCAGAAGCTTCCGATCCTGACAGACTACCCATCCGACGCGAAGCCCCGGCAAGCCCAGGCTCTTCGACAGGGCATCAATCGAAATTCCGTGTTCGTAGACATTTGCAATTGGAGACAAGTCGGCACATGGATTGTCCGTCATTAACCGGTAAACCTCGTCGTTCACCAGCCACAAGCCATGGCGCCGACAAAGTTCGACAAGCGCCACCAGGCTGGCCCGATCAATCAACGCGCCGGTTGGGCTGTTCGGGAAGTTCATCAGCACGAGCCGGGTCTCTGGACGGATGGCGGCCGCGACCCTGTCGATGTCGAGGCGCCAGCCACCACGGTCTTCCAGTGGAACACCAGTCGCCGAGCAAATCGAGGTCACCGCGCATTCAGAGGGTTGGTTATATCGGAACGACTATGATGGCGTGGTCACCCTGAGCAAGCAAAGCCTGCATGACGCACGCCAAGCCTTCCTGGGCTCCTGCGCAGCAGAGAACGTTGCTTGCCTCCAAGCCATGGTGCCGACCGGCAATTTCGCGCCGAAGCCAGGATGCCCCCCTCGGATCAGCATAGCCGAGACTAAGTTCCTGCCAGCGTCGTCGGTCATCCTCCTGTGCCATCGACAGCAGCGCCAGCAGAGTCAAAGTAGCCGATTCAGAGCCCGACAGGTCATGACGCGCCAAGCCGCCCCACTGGGCGAGGAACCTGCCAAGTGCAAACCTTTCCCGGATGGCGGCGGCTACAGGCTCCATCGAAGGCCACAATCTTGGCACGGAGCCGGGGGGGCTTCCGAGAGCAGCGACAACCGGAAATTGCTGTACGCAGGGCTGTTCCAGATGTCGCGCAGCGTCTGCTGGGTGGCGTCGCCAAGAGTGTAATTGCTGTAGCCCCGAACGGAGAACGGGGCAACGCAGCATGGCAGGGCGCGACCGTGGGCGGTGAAGTACATGAGTGACCACGGACGG
>CAXTXZ010000744.1:0-2031 GCA_964248015.1 uncultured Rhodopila sp.
GCCTTAGGCGCGGCGGTCGCGGGCGCAGCAGTCATGGGCGAAGCGGGAGCGGCAGGTTCCCTGTCTTGTGGCTTGGGTTGGGATGCGTCGGCGGGTGGCGGGACGTGAGCCGGCGGGGCGGCATTTTCCAAGGCAAGGAGGTTCTCGACTTGTCGCGCCGCCTCATTGGCGGGGGTTTGATGGGATCTGAAGGCGCGATGGCTTTGCTCCAGCGTCTGTTGGTGCCGGTGGCCGGAGCGGCTGAGGGCATTGGCGCTGCCTCGCAGGCGGAGCACCATGGACAGGGACAGGTCGTCAAGCATCGACTGGCTCAGGGAACCCAGCGTGGCGATGCCGAAGGCAACGATCTGCGCAACCGTCACCAGGTCGGCTTGATGCTGCATGCGGTAGGCGCTGAGCATTTCGAGCGCCGCCATGCGCGCGAGGCGGACGTCACCCGAACCGGCGCACAGGAACATGGGCGCGAGCATGGCGACGATGTAGCTGATCAGGCTTTCGGACAGGGGGATGTCCGTGTCGTCGGATGCTTCCGGCAGGGTTGGGAGTTCGGTCATGCGGCTTGCCTTGTGAAACGCGAGCGTGTTCTAGCCCAGTAATAGAAACAAATCAAGAACAATTACGGTTTGGTTGAGATTTGGCTGGCATGGAACGTTGCATCGGATGATGCGGCCCGCGGGCTGGCAAGTTCACGCGCCGACGCGCCGGGGCCATTTCAAACATGATTCCAAGGGGGCTGAAGGCCAGCAAGGCGACCCAGGCGACCCATCGCCAGCACGGCATCCGGCTTGCGTTGGCGCAACGTGGGCAGCAGCGCTTGTTCGAGGCAGGCGGCAAGGACGACGACGCCGGTGGCCGCCTTCACGCTCATTGCCGCGATGAGGCAGTCCGTGCCGATGACGCCAAGGACGCTCGGCCGCTTCCAGTGCCCAAACGGGACGCTGGCGCACGCCCGCTGGCCGCCGCCGCCACGCTTGCCCGACGCATCAGGCGGGCCAGTATGGTCCGGTCCCTGGCCACAACGGGATTTCCCACTCGCGGAGCATTCCCAACTGGAACAGGCCGGCGGCAGGCTGCGCAAACGTCCCGGCGCCTTGGACCGCGCGAAAACATTGGCGGCCCCGGCGGCCTGGCATAAGGTGGGATCGTTCGTTCGGACCGACCACCATGCCGCGGACCCCCGGCACACCCACGCTTGACCAGCTCAATGTCCTCGTTCAGGTCGTCGAAACGGGCAGCTTCACCGGCGCCGCGAAAAAGATGAACCGTGCGCTGTCCGTGATCAGCTACACGGTCAGCAACCTTGAGTCGCAACTGGGCGTGACCCTGTTTGATCGCGCGACAAGCCGGAGGCCGCAGTTGACGGAGGCAGGACGGATGGTGCTGGCCGAGGCGCGCGCCGTGGTTCAGGGTGTCGGCAGCCTCCGCGGCAAGGTCGCCGGGATGCTGCAAGGCCTGGAAGCCGAACTCCACGTCGTGCTCGATTGCTTGCTGTCGCCGGCGCGGATCATCGATGCGCTCACCGCCTTCGGCAACGAGCACCCGTCGGTCGCGTTGCACCTGCACATGGAAACGTTGGGCGCGGTCGCCAGCATGGTGCTCGGCAAGTCCGCGGTCATCGGGATCAGCGGTCCCTTCACCGCCGGGTATGACGAACTGCACCGCGTCAGCATCGGCAGCCTGCGGATGGTTCCCGTCGCGGGCCGGGAGCACCCGCTCGCGAAGGCGCCGCGCGGCGGCCATCTTCCGGGCGCCAGCCGGGACCACATCCAACTTGTCGTGTATGACCGGTCGCCGCTGACCAAGGGGCGGGATTTCAGCGTCGTCGCCAGCCGCACCTGGCGCCTGGCCGATCTTTCAGCCAAGCACATGCTGCTGCGGTCAGGCATCGGTTGGGGCGTGATGCCGTTCGCGATGGTTCGCGACGACCTGGCGGCAGGGGCGCTTGTCGAGCTTGCCTTGCCGGAACTGGCGCCCTTCGACTATCCGGTGGATGCGATCTACCGGACCGACACGCCGCTGGGGCCTGCCGCC
>CAXTXZ010000745.1:0-2028 GCA_964248015.1 uncultured Rhodopila sp.
GCATGCGCTCCGTGTCGTCCACGGCATCCAGAGCGGCCCGGTGCAGCGCGGACCCGGCGGGCGCGCGTGACGACGTGCTGCCAGGCGTCCTCATTCCCGCTGAACGCCGGCTCGCCGTGCTCGGGCGCGTCCAGGTGCTGGAGCTGGTATTGCGGCCGTCCCTCGGCGTTCGGCAGGCACTTGAACACGTCCCAGCCTTCGCGCTGGGCTTCGGCGTGGTCGAACGGGATGGTCGAGCTCGACGTCATTCTCATGGCCGGGGTCTCCTTTGTTCGTCTTCCGCTTCGAAGACCCCCCCGCCCGACCGCGGCCGGGTGGCCGGGACAAGGGCGCCGCCTTGGCGGCGGGATCGCGCCGGCCCAGCGCAGCGGCCGTGGTGGCGCTTCTCCTCCCGCCCCGGCTCGCCTTCCTTCCCGTCCGCCGCGTCTTCGGCGTCCTGCGGCTATTCCTGTCCGAGCGCGCTTTCCCGGAACTTGCGGATCAGATCGGACCTCGTGACCTCGCGCGCCTCATGGGTCGAGCCGCGTTTCCATTGCCATGATGGCCCTGCCATGTCCCGTGGTGCGGACGTGCATGATCCATCCGCCGGGCGCACAGGCGCCGGGCGGGCGGGGCTGTTCCAATCGCGAGGGTCAGGACGCCGTGGTCAGGCGAGCGATGCGCCGAGCAGGCCGAGGATCATGAACGCCGCCCCGGCGACCAGCAGGAGCGGTGCGGCCCTGACCATGTAGGCCGGGGAGTCCTCCGGCATCCACCAGGCGTGCACCAGCCAAACCGCACCGACCAATGCGGGGTAGGTGCCGAACAGGCCCAGGAATTGCAAAGCCTGCGGAACAGCGGCCGGCCAGGGTTTCCCCAAGAAAGTGCCCAGACCCATGAAGGCGCAAGGAGCGCCAAGGACGAGCATGAAGCTCCGGAACACCGGCGACGCCTCCCAGGCGTAGCGCAGCGCCGCGAACCGTCCGACGTGCGCAGCGTTGGCCGGATCGCAGAAGCATTCCATCTCGTCGAGTGCCGTATCCACAGTCTTGATGGCTTCAGCCATCCGGCCGGGATCGACGAGCCGCTCGTCGGCCACCTGGGTGATGAAGAAGGCGTCGTTGATCTTGTCCTGATCGACAGGGGAAGCTCTGGCCATCGTGTGCTCCATCGGAAAAGGCACCAGGATCTGCTGCAAAAAGGATGCGGCTTGGTGGCGCAAACACCAAGGATGGGGTGGACGGCAGATCGGCCGCCGCGCTGGTCAATCCGGACCGGCCTCGGCGCGTTTGCCACAGCGACAGCAGGTGCCGGGACAGCGGTTGCGCATCAGGACGGCTTCGGTTGAGGTTCGATGTCATTTGAGTGCAGCGCGTTCGATGGGTGCTCGGACGGCCTCGATGACGGCCTTGATCCGTTGAAGGCCAGGGCACGTATCATTCGAGGCCGCGCTGCACTTGTCTCCATAGGTCTCAAACCTAGCCCCGCAGCGGTCGCAGATGATGCCAGTGCCAAGAGTGCGCTCAACCTCGCGATGTATCGCCAAGCGTTGCTTACTGTTCATGGCGGTCTCCTGGGGTTTGCTGTCAGTTCAGACGGTCGCGCTTGCGTGCCGCCAACGCTTCGAATCGGTCCCACATCTCCTCGACGCTCGCTGTTGAACTTATGGAACGTGCAGGACGCGCCTCCATCATGTTCTTTGAAGGAAAACCAAAAGCCACCCTCCGTGCCAATCATGTCCGGGGAGGCGCAGGGCGTGGTGCTCCAGCTCCGTGGCGATCTGGTTCAGCTCTTTGCGCGTCAGACATCTCCGCGCTCCTCCTTTCTCGGCTGCCCGAGGTTCGAGGCCGACCAGGCGTGGAAGGCACGCAGCACCGCTTGGCGCGCCGCAGCCCACGACACCGCGGGATCGGCCCGCGCGAGTTCGCCCAGCACGGCGAGCAGCAGCGCCGACGTGCCGCGGTCCCAGCGGCAAACGCTCCGCGTTTCCGCGTGTTCGACCGCCTCGGTCGGCGTGCTGCGCGCGCAGCGGCAGACCCTGACGCGCTG
>CAXTXZ010000746.1:0-2027 GCA_964248015.1 uncultured Rhodopila sp.
AAACCGGCCCACTATCGGCACCTAGAGCAAGAACCGAACCAAAGGGCAATTCATGGCGGGGAACAACCCAAAAACGTTGATCCCACGGCGCGCGGCGCTGGCCAGCGCGCCGCTCGCGCTGCTGGCAACCTCCCTGCCCGCCTTCGCCGAATCCTTCTGGACCGCCCGTTACGAGGCCCGGAAAGGCGACGTCACCCTGGCGATGTACCGCAAGCGCCTGCATGCCCCGCGACCCGGAGAGGTGAAGCTGCCGGTGCTGTTCCTGGTCCACGGATCGTCCGTCTCGGCGCTGCCCAGTTTCGACCTGACGGTGCCCGGCGCCGGTGAATACTCCCTGATGAACGTCTTCGCCCGCCACGGCTTCGACGTCTGGACAATGGATTTCGAGGGCTATGGCAAATCCACCGTCACCGCCGGCAATTCCGACATCGCCTCGGGCGTCGCCGGCCTGCGCGCCGCGATCCCGGTCGTCGAGCGCGAAACCGGCCAGGCCAGGTTCAGCTTCATGGGCGAATCCAGCGGCGCGATCCGGGCCGCCGCCTTCGCCGTCGCCGAACCCGCCTGGGTCGAGCGCCTCGTGCTGGAAGCCTTCACCTACACCGGCAAAGGCTCCCCCACCCTGACCAAGCGGGGCGAGCAGACCGAGTTCTTTCGCGCCCACAACCGCCGCCCGCGCGGCGAGGACATGATCCTCAGCATCTTCAACCGCGACAAGCCCGGCACCTCCGATCCCCGCGTGCCGCCCGCCATCGCCAAGGCCGAGATGCCGAACGGCGACAGCGTGCCCACCGGCACCTACCTCGACATGACGGCCAACCTGCCGCTGGTCGATCCCGCCAAGGTGCAGTGCCCCGTGCTGATGGTGCGCGGCCAGTACGACGGCATCTCCACCGAGGAAGACCTGCTCGACTTCTTCAACGAGCTGCCGACGCCGGACAAGCAGTACGCCGTCATCCCGGGCGCCGCGCACGCCGTCGGCATGAGCCTGACGCGCGCCGACCTGTGGCACGTCGTGCACGAGTTCCTGACCCTGCCGAAGACAGCCTGAGCCAAGCACGGAGGAAACCGCGATGGGGATTCGCGTCCACAACCTGTACTGCGACGCGCGGGGCGAATCGCACTGGCGCGACATCCGGATCGACTGGGCGCAGGAAGGGCCAGAGGGCAAGACCTCGGCCCGGCTGCCCGCCAACGGCATCATCTTCCGCCAGACCCAGGCGGAGCACGACCGCCCCTGGCATCCCGCGCCGCGCCGGCAATACATCATCAACCTCGATGCCGGCGTCGAACTGACCGCCAGCGACGGCGAGGCCCGCGTGATCGGCGCGGGCGAAGTCATCCTGGTGGAGGACGTGACCGGCCGCGGCCACCTGTCCAAATCCGTCAACCACCAGATGCGCCACTCCATTTTCATACCCATCGAATAGCCACGGGAGACACCGTTCATGCGCATACACAACATCTACGTTGACGACGCCGGGGAAACCCACTGGCGGGACATCGAGGTGAACTGGGTCGAGGAGCGCAACGGCAGCAAGCTGTCCGCCCGCCTGCCCGCCACCGGCATCATCTTCCGCGAAACCGGCGGCGACTACGACCTCGACTGGCACCCTGCGCCGCGCCGCCAGTACATCATCAACCTGGACGGCGGCGTGAAGATCACCGCCAGCGACGGCGAGGCGCGGGAAATCGGCGCGGGCGAGGTCATCCTGGTGGAAGACGTCCGCGGCAAGGGCCATCTGTCGCAATCAATCGGAGGCAAGATGCGCCATTCGATTTTCGTGCCGGTCGAATAAGCCCAAACGCGATCCGGCCAAACCCACGCGGCGACCTGTGTCAGACCAGCCAGGCCGCATCGTTCTCGCCCCATTCCCGCCCGTCGCGCAGCCGGTCCTCGACATGCCTGAAACGCTCGACTAGGAAGTCGATGACCAGCCGCGTGCGCTGCGGCAGATGCCGGCGGGATGGATAGACGACAAAGGCTTGCAGGCGGCGCGCCGTGTAGTTCGGCAGCAACCGGTACAGCC
>CAXTXZ010000747.1:0-2026 GCA_964248015.1 uncultured Rhodopila sp.
TGTAGATGCCTAAGATGTCCTCGACGTGCTCGCCGCGCGCCTTGAGCATGTTGATCTGCTCGGGATCGCAGAGATAGGCGATGTTGACCTCGTCCAGTTGCAGGTAGGTGCAGCCAGCTTCGCCGAACGCCGCCACGGCCTTGTTGTAGGCGACGCCCAGGTCGTCGAAGAACGGCTCCATGGTGGGATAGGTGGCGGCGTCGATGGCTTCCCGGCCGCCACGGAAATGCACCACGGAGGGGGATGGGATGGTTTGTTTTGGCACCGCTGTCTTCACGTGGCCGGCGAGGTATTGGTAGTGGTCGATCATGACCGGGTGGGTCCAGCCGAGAGGGCCGTTCACGCGCAGTTTGTGGCGTAGCGGGACGTTGCCGTGGAACTGGATTTTCTGCTCGGGTTCGTAAATTTCGACGCCGTCCAGCCCGGCGACGAAATCGTAATGCCAGTAGGCGCGGCGGTATTCCCCGTCGGTGGCGGCGCGCAGGCCGATGGATTCTTGTTTCGCGATCGCGTCGGCGATGCAGCGGTCCTCGACTTCCTTCAGGGCGTCGCGCGGCAGTGCGCCGGCTTTCCATTTGGCGCGGGCCTCCTGCAAGGCTTTCGGGCGCAGCAGGCTGCCGACATGGTCGGCGCGGAACGGCGGGTTCGGCATCAGGGGTTCTCCTGTCTTATCGTCCGGGTCCAGGCGCTGACGGCGCGGACCACGGCTTCGGGTTGCTCAGGGATCAGGGCGTGGCTGGCATCCGGGATCAGCGCCACGGTGACGCGCCGTGGCCCGAGGTCGTCCAGGATGCCGCTGCGGGTTTCCGGCGGCCGCCAGGGATCGTGCTCGGCCTGGAGGTCCAGCACCGGCGCTGATCCGGCGAACCACCATTCGTCCTGGGAAGTGGCGGCGCTGGCGGCGCGCTGGCTTTTCGACGCCTCGGGGTGCCAGTTGCCGAGCCAGGGGGACGGGTCGTGGCTGGGGGCGAAGAAGGCGATCCGCAGGGCGGCCAGGCGGACAGGATCGGGCAGGGTGGTGTCGATGCACTTCGCCAGTTCGTCGCGCAGGGCGGGGTTGGCGGACTTGGCGGCGGCGGCGGCCAGGATGACGCCTTGGACCAGATGCGGGTGGTCGGCCGCGACGCAGCGGCCGATCCATTGGCCGAACGCGTGCCCCAGGACGAAGGCGGGGGCGGCGCCGAGGCGCTCGATCACCGTCGCGACGTCGCGGGCGTAGTCGTGCAGGGTCAGGCCGGTCATCGGGCCGGCGCTGCCGCACATGCCTCGGGGTTGCGGGCGCAGCACGCGATAGCCGGCGGCGGCGAACTGTTCGGCGATGGCGTCGAAGTCCTCGGAATCGCGGGACGAGGACGGCAGGAGCACGAGCGCGCCCATGGTGTCCGTCGCCGGCTCGTCCAGGATGGTGTCGATCGAGACGTCGTTGTAGGCGACGGTTACGCGTCGGCGCTGGCTCATGCGCCTTCCTCCCTGGCTTTAGGTGCAGTCTAGCCTGGACCACGACCGTGTGGAACGGGGTCCGCCCTTTCCTTGAGCGGACTTGCGGCGCAGTCTTGCCGTAATGCGGCCAGCGACGCCGCGAGGTTGAACAAAGGAGGGGCTTCAACATGACGCAGGTGGACGGTGCGACCCTTATGGCGCGCAGCCTGAAGCAGCAGGGTGTCGAATACATGTTCGGCATTGTCGGGTTCCCGGTCGGACCCATCGCGGCGGCGGCGCAGAAGGCCGGCATCCAGTATATCGGCATGCGCAACGAGCAGTCGGCGTCGTATGCCGCGCAGGCGGTTGGCTACCTGACCGGGCGTCCGGGCGCGGCGCTGGTGGTGTCCGGCCCCGGCGTGGTGCATGGCCTCGCGGGGCTGGCGAACGCGCAGCAGAACTGCTGGCCGATGATCCTGATCGGCGGCGCGTCGCCGACCTACCAGAATGGCATGGGGGCGTTCCAGGAGGAGCGGCAGGTGCAGATCGCCTCGCCGTTCTGCAAGTTCGCGCACGCGGTCGAGCATGTTCACCGGATACCGTTCTA
>CAXTXZ010000748.1:0-2025 GCA_964248015.1 uncultured Rhodopila sp.
CGCTTCATGTCGATTTTTCCGCTTCAGTCGTTGACGAGCCTGCTGCACGACTATGGCTACGCCGTGGTGTTCCTTGGCGTCATGCTGGAAAGCATCGGCCTGCCCCTGCCCGGCGAAAGCCTGATGATCGGCGCGGCGATCTACACCGCGACCACACATGAGTTGAACATCGCCATCCTCGTGCCCATAGCAGCGGCCGGAGCGATCAGCGGCGACCAGATCGGCTACTTCATCGGGCGCCGGATCGGCTACCGCGTGCTGGCGCGCTGGGGAAGCAAGCTTGGATTAACGGACGAACGGCTGGAACTCGGCCGTTTCCTGTTCCGCAAATACGGCGGCGGCGTGGTGTTCTTCGGCCGGTTCATAGCGATCCTGCGGACCTTCGCCGCGTTGCTTGCCGGCGCGAACAGGATGCCGTGGCACACCTTCCTGCTGTGGAACTCGCTCGGCGGCATCGCCTGGACGGGGCTGTACGGCTTCGGCGCCTTCATCCTGGGCGATGCGGCCAAGCGAATCAGCGGGCCGGTGGGAATCGCCATGGCCGTCATCGGAGGCGCCGTCCTGCTGGCAGGGTTCCTCTTTGTGAAGCGCAACGAACGACGGTTGATCAAGGACGCGCGAGAGGAGATGAAGCGCGCATCCGGCGAGACAACGGGCGCCACAGGCTGAAACGAGTCCGGCGGGCGCTTATCCGGCCAGCATCGCCTGCGCGCACGCGTCCAGGATGGCATCCGTGTCCAGCCCATAGGCCCGGTAGAGAGCCGGGATGTCGCCGCTCTGGCCAAACCTGTCCGGCCCCAGCGGCACCACACGCTGTCCCCTGACCGCGCCCAGCCAGGCGTGCGTGGCCGGATGCCCGTCCAGCACGCTGACCAGCGCCGCGCCGCGCGCGAGAGGCGCCAGGACCCGTTCGACATGCGACGTTGCGCCCTGGTTGCCATGGCGACGCGCGCGCTGCGCGTCCAGCCATCCGGCGTGCAGGCGGTCAGGCGAGGTGATGGCCAGCAACCCCGCTTGCGGATCTTCCTCTCGCAGCACCTCGAAGGCGGCCTCGGCTTCCGGCGCGACCGGCCCTTGATAGGCCAGCGCGATCCGCGCGCCCTCGGCCGGAGGCGCCACCCAATGCGCGCCGGCGATAACCGTGGACGGGTCAAGCGCACGCTCCTTCTGCGCCAGCGCCCGCGTGGACAGGCGCAGCCACACCGCCGAACCATCCGGCCGCTGCATGAAATCGAACGCGTGGCGCATCAGCACGGCCAGTTCATCGACATGCGCCGGCTCGAAGCTTGCCAGCCGGTCCGCCGCCATGCCGATCAGCGGCGTGTTGACCGACTGGTGCTGCCCGCCCTCCGGCGCCAGGGTGATCCCAGAGGGCGTCGAAACCAGCAGGAAACGCGCATCCTGGTAGCAGGCGTACAACAACGCATCCAGGCCACGGTTGACAAACGGATCATAGACCGTGCCGATCGGCAGCACCCGCGCCCCAGTCATCCCCGCCGACAGCCCCGCCGCGCCCAGCAGCAGGAACAGGTTTTGTTCCGCGATGCCCAGCTCGACATGCTGTCCCTTCGGCGACATGCCCCATCGCTGCGCCGAGGCCAGCTTCGCGTCGCGGAACACGTCGTTGCGCGTGTGCCGGTCAAAGATCCCGCGCCGGTTCACCCACGGGCCAAGGTTGGTGGACACGGTCACGTCGGGCGAGGTCGTCATGATCTGCGCGGCAAGGTCCTTCAGCTCCCCCTGCCCTCGCCCGATCTCGGCCAGTATCTCGCCAAAGCCGGCCTGGGTGGACATCTTGCGGCCCGCCAGCTTCGGCAGCGGCAGCACCGCCGGAACCGGCGCCGCCGGCGCGGACAGCAGCCGACCGGCAGGTGTCAGAGGGGTGGCGAAGGGACAGGAGGCCAGGAACGCCCGCAGCTCTGCCTCGGACACATCCAGGCCCTCGAACAGGTCCCATTCGTGGCCGGGGCGGATGCCGCTGTCCTGGCGGAACTGCTCCATCTGTTCCTTCGACATCAGGCCGGC
>CAXTXZ010000749.1:0-2014 GCA_964248015.1 uncultured Rhodopila sp.
ACCAGGATGCGCCGGATGGACGCGATCAGCCCGACGATCAGGAACGGCTCGGGGGTCAGCGCGCCCAAGCGAACCGAAACCAGCACGGTGTGCAGGATCTCCACCAGCATCAGGACCACCAGCAGGCGATCAATGACGTTGAAGACGGTGTCAGTGGCCGTCCAGTCCTGCCGCATGCCGTCCAGCAGCGTCACGGCCGATCCGCCGAGCGCCAGCAGGCAGGTTATGCACAGCAGGAGGGCGAGCGCCACGTACAAGGCATGCTCGGTCTGGTTGAAAATTTCCCGCGACAGCGGTTGCCAGCCTGTCTTTTCAGGTTGCATCTCGCGCCTCTTGTCATCGTCTGGTTCACTCCGATTATAATCCATGCTTGTGAACAACCTCGCTGTAGGGCAACTCGAACGGGCTGTACTCGTTTCATCATCCTGGGAACAAGGGAACAAAAACGCATGATCGATCGGACGGCTGGGAAACTTCCAACCTTGCTTGCTGGCCTGGCGATCGCCTGTGCCGGAGGCGCCGCCCACGCGGCTCCTGATCAGGCCAACGCGGACCTGATCGCGCGCGGCAAATACCTTGCGACCGCGGGCGACTGCACCGCCTGCCATACAAGCGAGGGGGGACAGGCGTTCGCCGGCGGCCGTGTCATGCCGACGCCGTTTGGCGGCCTGCCGACCCCCAACATCACGCCTGACAAGAAGACTGGCATTGGCGACTGGACCGACGACGAGTTCTACCGCGTCTTTGACAAAGGCATCGGCAAGAACGGCGAGTATATCTATCCGGCGATGCCGTACCCTTGGTACACGCGGGTGACGCGTGACGATGTGCTGGCGATCAAGGCCTACCTGTTCTCGCTGCCGCCCGTGGATTCGCCGCGCAAGCCGAGCCAGATATCGTTCCCGTTCAATATCCGCACCGGCCTGGCGGCCTGGAACCAGTTGTTTTTCCATGAGGGCACGTTCCAGCCCGATCCGGGGCAATCCGCCGAGGTCAATCGCGGCGCCTACCTGGTGGAGGGCCTTGGCCATTGCGGGGAGTGCCACAACGGCAACGTCCTGCTGGGCAATTCCAGTTCGTCAGGCAAGCTGCAAGGCGGCGCGTTGCAGAACTGGTACGCGCCCAATCTTTCTTCCGACGTGCGGCAGGGCATCGGCAAGTACAGCGACGAGCAACTGGTGACCTACCTGAAGACCGGCATGGCCCAGGGCATTGGCGTCGCCAACGGGCCGATGGCCGAAACCATCCATGACAGCCTGAGCAAGCTGACTGACGCCGACGTGCGCGCCATGGTCGCCTACCTGAAGTCCACGACGGCGAAAACCACCTATGCCAACAAGCAGGATGCCGCGTTCACGGGACAGGATTCGGTTGGGCGGCAAGCCTACCTCAACAACTGCGCGTCATGCCATCAGCTTGACGGCAAGGGCATACCGGGCGCGGTCGCTTCGTTGGTCGGCGACGCCTCGGTGCTGGCCGGAGGGCCGCAGGACGTGGTCCGCGTGGTGCTGGGCGGGATCGAGGCCAGGGGCGAAGCCTCGCCAATGCCGGCGGTCGGGGCTGGGATGACCGACCAGGACATCGCCGACGCCGTCAATTATGTCCGCCAGGCCTGGGGCAACACCGCGCCCGCCACGGCCGGCGGCGGCATGGTGGGCGAGTTGCGCAAGACCACGGCGACGGTCCTGAACCTGGGCGGCGCATGCCCGAAGCTCGACCAGCCGCAGATCGCGGCCGCGGTGGACGATCCGAAGACGGGCATTGAGGATACGCTGCGCGGCATCACGCTGGAGAATGTGCTGCAATCGGTCGACAAGATCCTGGTCAAGCTGAAGGGGGTCGCGCCGCAGGCGGATCGGGCCGCCATCGTCAACAACCTGACTTATGCGTACTGCCCGGTGATCCAGCAGGATGACAAGGTGCAAGGCCCGCAGAAGGTCACGCAGTTGGATAATTTCAGCGTGCGGGTTTACTCGGCGCTGAAGACGGGCGGGAAAGACTGATCGAGAGGCAA
>CAXTXZ010000750.1:0-2006 GCA_964248015.1 uncultured Rhodopila sp.
GGCGACGACCGGGTGGGCGAGGGGGAATTGCAGGGCGGCGGCCGGCAGCGGGATGTTGTGGGACTGGCAGACGGCGGCGATCCGTTGCACGCGCGCGACGATCTCGGGCGGGGCCTTTTCGTAGTTCCAGGTGTCCCGCCCGGCCAGCATGCCGGACTTCAGCGCGCCGCCGATGACAAGCCAAGCGCCTCGGGACTGGCACTGCGGGATCAGGTCGTCGAGCGGGGCTTGCTCCAGCAAGGTGTAGCGGCCGGCGAGCAGGAAGGCGTCCCAGTCGCCGATCTTCAGGGCGTCCAACAGGACGGCGGTTTCGTTGACGCCAATGCCGATGGCGCTGACGACGCCGGTGCGGCGGAGTTCCTCCAAGGCTTTGTAGCCGCTGTCCTTGAGCTGGGCGAAGTAGTGGCGATTGAGTTCCTCGCCGTGCTGGTAGGCGCCGATGTCGTGGACATACAGGATGTCGATGCGGGCGAGGCCAAGGCGCTGGTAGCTGTCCTCGACGGATCGCATGATGCCGTCATGGGTGTAGTCGTACTGCACCTTGAAGGGCATGGGCGACAGGCGGCCGTCGGGGGACGGGGCGGTGTCGGTCTTGGGCCGCAGCAGGCGGCCGACCTTGCTGGACAGCACCCATTCGTCGCGGTCCTTGTCGCGCAGCGCATCCCCGGTGCGGCGCTCCGCCGCGCCGACACCATAGAAGGGGGCGGTGTCGACGTAACGGACGCCGGCATCCCAGGCGGCTGTCACAATGGCCTGGCCTTCTAGCTGGGTGATCGGGATGCGGCTGCCGCCCATGGTGGCGGTGCCGAGGCCAAGGCTGGTGACGTGGAGCTTGGTG
This sequence comes from uncultured Rhodopila sp., assembly GCA_964248015.1. Classification (GTDB taxonomy): domain Bacteria; phylum Pseudomonadota; class Alphaproteobacteria; order Acetobacterales; family Acetobacteraceae; genus Rhodopila. Next base: position 839 of record CAXTXZ010000750.1, read on the forward strand.
CGGCCGATCTGGCGTTTTTCCCATGTTGGCATGGCTGGACTCCCTTGGTGCGCGGGCGGGAGAGTGGAAGGCGAGGCGGCGGATGACAAGCCTCGGGCCTGGGGACATGAAGTGGATTTCACGGGCTTGCCGCCTGCCGGCGCACATGCGGCTGTGTCCGCCGTGACGCCACATGGAAGCAGGCCGCGGCTTCGCTTGCAGAACCCGAAAGCGCATTAAAGCTTGTAGATGAATGCAACTAAGCGACACGGGAAGCCGTTAACACGACGACACACTGACCTTTCAGTCGCGGAGTTTTTTTCATGTTCATGCGTATCGACAAGCTGCAAGCCGCGTTGCCGGAGCCGAAGAAGCCGGAACCAAATGCCGCCGCGGCCTTGCAGGAGTTGCTTGGGGGCAAGTATGGCGAGATGTCCACTTTGGGCAACTACATGTTCCAAAGCTTCAACTTCAGGAACAAGACAAAGCTTCGTCCCTTCTACAGCCTTGTTTCCAGCATCTTCGCCGAGGAACTTGGCCACGTGGAACTCGTCAGCACCGGCGTCTCGATGCTGAACTGCGGCCCTGGCGATCCGCGGGAAAACGTTGACATATCCAAGGCGCCATTCGAGGGAATGCAGGATATCCGGCTGGCCGGCAGCTTCCTGAGCAACGGCGGCGGCGCCATGCCCATGAACAGCAACGCCGCGTCCTGGAACATGGACATGGTGACGACCACGGGCAACATCATCATTGATTTGCTGCACAACTTCCACCTGGAGTGCGGCGCCCGCATCCACAAGCTGCGGGTTTACGAAACCATGACGGAGCCGACCGGGCGCGAAGTTTGCGGCTATCTGTTGGTGCGCGGCTCCGTGCATGCCCATGCTTACGCGCTTGCCTTGAAAAAGCTGACCGGCGTCGAAATCGAGAAGATGCTTCCCACTCCGAACATCAACCTGAGCCGCGTGCCGGAATGCCAGAAGTATCTTGATGAGGGCAGCCATCGCCGCCTCTATCGCTTCAGCCCCGACGATTACCAAGAGGCAGCCGGTGTATGGTCGAACGACGAAGTCGCCTTGCCAGGTGACCCGCCTGGCCATCTTGAGGTCGTGGATGGGCATCCTGAAGGCGGCAAGATACCGGAACTGGATGGCAACTACGGCGCTTTCGCCCCGAATTACGCCCC
>CAXTXZ010000751.1:0-2001 GCA_964248015.1 uncultured Rhodopila sp.
GCGCCCTCCGCCGACAGGCGCGCGGCGACTTCCTGGATGACCGCGAACTTGCGGCGGTCGTCGCAGTCGAAGCGGACCTCGGGCGTGTTGATGACGTGCGGCAGCGCCTGGACCACGGCCGACAGCTTGCCGTCCATCCGGGCGATGATGCCCAGGGTGCGGACGGCGGCGTACAGCGCGTCGTCGAAACCGTACCAGCGGTCGGCGAAGAAGATGTGGCCGGACATCTCGCCGGCCAGCGGGCTGCCGGTCTCGGCCATCTTCGACTTGATCAGGGAGTGCCCGGTCTTCCACATGAGCGGCGTGCCGCCGGCCTTGGCGATCTCGTCGAACAGCACCTGGCTGGCTTTCACGTCGGCGATGATCGTTGCGCCGGGATGTTCCTTCAGCACGTCGCGGGCCAGAACGACCAGAAGCTGGTCGCCGAACAGGATCGTGCCGGTGTCGTCCACCAGGCCGATCCGGTCGGCGTCGCCGTCGAAGGCGATGCCGATGTCAGCATCGTGCGCGCGCACCTCGGCGATCAGTTGCGCGAGGTTCGCCGGCACGGTGGGGTCCGGGTGATGCGCCGGGAAGCGGCCGTCCACCGTGCCGTTCAGCACGACATGCTCGCCGGGCAGCGAGGCGACGAGGCTTTCCAGCACGTCGCCGGCGGCGCCGTTGCCGTTGTCCCAGATCACCTTCAGCATGCGGTCGCCGCCGTCCCAGTCGCCCAGGATGCGGGCGATGTAGTCGTCGGCGATGTCAACCTTGCGGTCGGAGCCGCCGGCTTCGGGCACCACGTCGCCGGCTGCCGCCAGGGCGCCGATCCGCGCGATCTGCTCGCCGAAGAAGGGCTTGCGGCCGAGCATCATCTTGAAGCCGTTGTAGTCGGGCGGGTTGTGCGAGCCGGTGACCATGACCGCGCCATCGGTTTCCATGGTGGTTGCCGTGTAGTACAGCATGGGAGTCGGCCCGCGGCCGATGCGCAGGGCCTCCATCCCGCTGGCTTTCAGCCCGTCGACGAGCGCCTGCTCCAGTTCCGGGCTGGTCAGCCGGCCGTCATAGCCGACAGCGACACGGGTTCCCCCGGCGCGCGCGACCACGGAGCCGAAGACCCGGCCAATGGCGAAGGCGTCCGGCGGGTTCAACGTGCGGCCGACAATGCCGCGAATGTCATATTCACGCAGGACGGTGGGATCGAAATGATGGGAGAAGGCCATGGTCAGGACACCGATCAGACGTAGTTCTTCAGGAAGGAACGCACCGCATCGGCAAGGTCGGGCCGCTTGAGGGCGAAGGCGATCTGCGCTTCCAGGTAACCTATCTTGTCACCGCAATCAAACCGCCGTCCCTGGTAACGCAGGCCGTGGAAGGGTTGCTCGCCGATAAGCCGGGCCATGCCGTCCGTCAGTTGCACCTCGTTGCCCGCGCCGCGTTCCATGCGCGCGAGGTGCGTGATGACCTCGGGCATCAGGATGTAGCGGCCGATGATCGACAGGTTGGAGGGCGCATCCTTGGGGGCGGGCTTTTCCACCAGCCCCGTGACCTCGACCAGCCGGCCGTTGTCGCGGCCAATCTTCAGGATGCCGTAGCGCTGGGTGTGCTCATGCGGCACTTCCGTCACGGCGACGATGTTGCCGCCGGTTTCATGATAGGCCTCCGCCAACTGCGCGAGGCAGGGCTTGTCGGAGAGAACCAGATCGTCCGGCAACAGGATGGCGAAAGGATCGTCGCCAATGAAAGCACGCGCGCACCAGATGGCGTGCCCGAGGCCCAGGGGCACCTGCTGGCGAACGGTGACGATCGAGCCGGGTTCGGTTTGCGTGCCCTCCAAGGCCGCCAGGGCCTCTGTCTTGTCGCGCTCCCGCAGGGTACGCTCCAGTTCGTAGGCTATGTCGAAATGTTCCACCAGGGCCGTCTTGCCGCGGCCGGTGACCATGCAGAACTGCTCGATCCCGGCGGCACGGGCTTCCTCGACGGCGTACTGGATCAATGGCTTGTCGACGACCGGCAGCATTT